>WFOX01000083.1 GCA_015487905.1 Mariprofundales bacterium | reverse complement strand
GCGCAAGGATCGCGCGGCTATTGCCTGCAAGCGCAAGGATGCCGGCAGCCGCCGCCGCAAGCCCCGCAAGCGCCAGCGCGCCGCAACTGAGATCCAGCGCCCGCGCTGCGCGCAGCCAGGGCATCGCCGCCGCCGCAAGCACAAGCGCGGCGCAGGCGAAAAGCGCGAAGAGCAGCGCGGCGTGCGTCATCGCGAACGGACGATGAGCAGCTCGCAGGGCGCATCAAATGGATTGCGCCAGTTGTGCGGGCGGCGCGCGTCGTAGTAGGCCGATTGCGTCTCGGCCAGCTCCCAGCGCGCGTCTTCATATTCCAGCACCGCGCGCCCGCGCCGCACCCAGACGAAGGCCTGCGCGCTCAAAATCCCGTATTGCCGCTCGTCCAGCATGCCGCCCGGCTCCAAATGCACGAGCATCGGCTCAAAGCCCACGGGCCGATGCTGCGCCGTGAGCGGCACGAAGAGGCTGCCGCCGCCGAGCTTCACGCTCGGGCGGTCGGCAAGCGAAAAGACCTCCACGGGACGCTCTTCGGATGCATCCGTGAAGAACGCGGCCACGCTCACGCCGAGCGCATCGGCAAGCTTCTCCAAAGTGGCCACCGAGGGCGAATGCCGCCCGGCCTCCAACAGCGACAACGCCGAAGGGCTGATGCCCGCCGCCTCGGCGAGCGCGCGCTGCGAAAGCCCCTTTTGCTCGCGAAGATGCTGGATGCGTTGGCCGATGCGAATCATGGGCGCGCAAGCATGCCACCCGCCCACAGAGTCGTCAAGTATTCTGAACGGGTGATTTGTGATATAAAATGCATGGCGGATGAGGCCCGGTGCGCCCCGTGCCCGTTGGCGCGATGTGTTCCGTGTGTTGCGCTTTGCGCGGGGTGAGATATGGTTCGTCGGCCAAGCGGACACCCAAGATGAGAGGAGCAGCCGATGGCCTTCGTCGTCACCAAGCTCTGCATTGATTGCGTGGATACCTCCTGTGTCGCCGTCTGCCCGGTGGATTGCTTCTATCAGCCCAAGGAGCCGGGCAAAGAGTATCCGAACATGCTCTTCATCTCGCCTGAGGAGTGCATTGACTGCGCCGTGTGCGAGCCCGAGTGCCCGTGGGAGGCGATCTATCCCGAGGAGGATGTGCCCGAGGTCTTCCAGGATTGCATTGAGCTCAACGCGAAGGTGGATGAGGATCGCGATGCCTTCGTGCTCGCCGAGGTGCAGGAGAAGGAGCCGCCCACGCCTGAGCAGGTGGCCGAGAACAAGCGCAAGTGGGGCCTTGTCTGAGCAAGCGCCCGTTCTACGAGCTTGGCTCCTCTGAACTTGCGGCGCTGTGCCGCGCGCTCGGCGTATCTGAAACCCATGCCGTGCGCGTGCGTCGCTTCTGGTTCCGCGCGGGCCTGCGCTCGCCGCACCTGCCGGGCATCCCGCTGCGGCTGGCCACGGCGCTTGCCGAGTTGGACTTCCGCCTGCCGCGCGTGGCGGCGCAGGTGCGCGATCCCGCCGACGGCTCCTGCAAGCTGCTTTTGGAGATGGCCGACGGCGCGCGCGTGGAGACGGTGCTTTTGCCGATGCGCGACTGGCTTGCGCAGTGCATCTCCACGCAGGTCGGCTGCGCGATGGGCTGCGCGTTTTGCCGCACGGCGCAGATGGGATGGCGGCGCGATCTTTCCGCAGGCGAGATGCTCGCGCAGGTGCTCGTAGGCGCAGCGGTTGCAGGAAGGATGCCGCGCAACCTCGTGCTCATGGGCATGGGCGAGCCGCTCGCCAATCTGGATGCGGTGCTCGCGTTTCTTGCCGAGATCACCGATCCGCAGGTATTCGGCATCGCGCCCAAGCGCATCACGGTCTCCACGGCAGGGCTCGTGCCTGGGATTTTGCGGCTCGCGGAGGCGCGGGCACCATGTCAGCTTGCGATTTCGCTCAACGCCGCCGACGATGCCACGCGCATGCAACTCATGCCCGTGAATCGCCGCTGGCCGCTTGCAGCGCTTGTGGAGGCCGCGCGCACCTATGTGGCGAAGACGGGGCGGCGCGTGCTCGTGGAGTATGTGCTGCTTGCCGGGGTGAATGACCGCGACGAGGACGCCGCGCGGCTGGCCGAGCTGCTTGCCGGGCTTTCCTGCACCGTGAACCTCATCGCCTTCAATGCGCACGAGGGCACGGGCTTTCGCGCGCCGGAACCTGCGCGCATCGCGCGTTTCCGCGCGCGGCTGCGGGAGGCGGGCCTTCCCGTGACGCTGCGCGCCTCCATCGGGCGCGGGATTCGCGCCGCCTGCGGCCAGCTTGCGGCAGGCTCCTGCTCCCCGCGCGCTTCGCGGGTGCGGATTTCAGCCGCCTCGCCCTCGTAGAGGGCATTGTCGGGCTAAAGCCCGACCTATTTTGCGCGCAACGAGGCCAGCCAATGCGCAAGGGCCTCAAGCTGCGCCGGCGCAAGCGGCCCACCCTTCTCTTGCGCAAAGGCCGGCATCCAGCGCCCAAGGCCCTCTTCCAATACCTTGCGCACATGCGCCTCAGAAAGCCCCGCCACGGGCGGTGCATAGGCGCCTTTGCCGTGCTCGCCATGACACATCGCGCACACGGCCTGGTAGATCGCCGCACCATCCGCAAGCCCTCTGGCCGGCTCGGCATGGCAGCGCGCGCACTTGCCCGCGAAAATGGAGCGCGCCTTCCCGGGCGGATGCGCGGCGGGCACGACGACGAATGAGATCACAAGCACGGCCTCCTCGCCGCGATCGTTGCGGATCCGCACGGTTTTCCTCACGCGCCCGCGCTTCGCAAACGGATCCACCTGCACATCCAAATCCACGAAGGCCGCAGGCGGCACGAGCTTGGACGAAAGCTTGGCCACGGTGCAGCCGCACGAGGGCACGACTTCGGTGATGACAAAGGGTTGATCGGAAGCATTGCCGATGCGCGCGCGCGCCATCACGGGCATGCCCTCAGGCACGACACCAAGCGCAAGATTCGGCGGATCCAAAAACAACGCCGCGCCCTGGGCCGAAATCGGCGCGGCCAGCAGCCAAAGCGCGATCAGCCCTCGCCGAGCCATCGCGCAAGCACGGGCGGCAAGGCGCGCCTTCCCTGCATGAACTCCACCAGCACGGGCGGCTCGGCGGCCAAAAGCCTTGCCAGCGCCTTGCGCGCTTCGGGATCGCGCCAGACCTCGGGCCGATCCAGGCGCCCAAGCCACAAATCCAGCTCCAGCATGCCCTGCCGGCGCAAACGATAGCGCAAGGCGCGGATCGCCTGCTCCTCGCGCCCCATCAGCTTTTGCGCAGCGCAAGCATCCGCTTGATGCCGGCGATCGCCGCCGTCGGGTTGAGGCCCTTGGGGCAGCAATCCATGCAGTTCATGATCTCATGGCAGCGAAAAAGCCGGAAAGCATCCTCTAGCGCATCCAGCCGCTCGCCCGTGGCCTCATCGCGCGAGTCCTCTAGCCAGCGCCGCGCGGCCAAAAGCGCCGCAGGGCCCAGAAAGCGATCGCCGTTCCACCACCACGAGGGACACGAGGCCGTGCAGCAGCCGCACAGGATGCACTCATAAAGCCCGTCCAGGCGCGCGCGCGCCTCAGGGGATTGCAGCCGTTCGCGCTCAGGCGGCGGGGAGTCGTTCTTAAGCCACGGCTCCACGGCGCGGTATTGGGCGAAGAAGTGGCGCATATCCACGACGAGATCGCGCACCACAGGAAAGCCCGGCAGCGGAAACACGCGCACGGGTTCCTTGAGCCCCGCAAGCGGCGTGATGCAGGCAAGGCCGTTGATGCCGTTGATGTTTACGGCATCGGAGCCGCACACGCCCTCGCGGCACGAGCGCCGGAAGGTGAAGCTGCCGTCCAGCTCCTCTTTGATGTAGATGAGCGCATCCAGCACCATCATGCCCTCGCGCACAAGCGGCACGCGGAAGGATTCCGTGTGCGGGCGCGCATCGTGCTCGGGATCAAAGCGATAGACGACAAGCTCCACCTCGCGCATCAATACACGCGCTCCTTGGGCGGGAATGGATCCACGCTGAGCGGCTGCATGCGCACGGGCTTGTAGTCCAGCCGCACCTCGCCTTCCTCAAGATAGGCGAGCGTGTGCTTGAGCCAGTTCTCGTCATCGCGCTTGGGGAAGTCCTCGCGCGCATGCGCACCGCGCGACTCCGTCCTTGCCAGCGCCGAGGCCGCCACGACGCGCGCAAGCGCCGCGAGATGCTCCAACTCCCATGCCTCCACAAGCTCCGTGTTGAAGCTGCGCGCATGATCGCGGATCGCGGCCTCGTTTAGCTCCCGCTCCACCTCGCGAATCTTGGCAAGTCCCTCCTCCATGGACGGGCCCTCGCGATAGACCGAGAAGTGCTCGCTCATGATGCGCTGCAACTTCCTGCGAATGGGCGCGATGGGCTTGCCTTCGCGACGCTCAAGCCAGCGCGCGATGCGCGCCGCCGCAGGCTTCCAGCAATCGGGATCCACAGGCAAATGCCCCTTTTGCTCGGAAAGATACGCAAGCACGCGCTCGCCGCAGGCGCGCCCGAAGACGACGATCTCCAAAAGCGAGTTCCCGCCCAAGCGATTCGCACCGTGCACGGACACGCAGGCCGCCTCCCCGATCGCATACAATCCCGGCACGGGCACCTCTTTTTCTTTCCCGCGCGGCACGACGACCTCGCCGAAGCGGTTCGTCGGGATGCCGCCCATCGTGTAGTGCGCGGTCGGCTGCACGGGGATCGGCTCCTTCGTGCAATCCACGCCCGCAAAGCGCAGCGCAAGCTCGTGGATGTTCGGAAGCCGCTCACGGATGAGCTTTTCCCCCAGATGATCCAGCTTGAGCAGCACATAGTCCTTGTTCGGGCCGCAGCCACGCCCCTCGCGGATCTCACGCGCGATCGCGCGCGACACCACATCGCGGCTGGCAAGGTCCTTCGCATGCGGCGCATAGCGCTCCATGAAGCGCTCGCCTTCGCTGTTGATGAGGTAGCCGCCCTCGCCGCGCACGCCCTCGGTGATGAGCACGCCCACATGCGCAATCCCTGTGGGATGAAACTGAAAGAACTCCATGTCCTCCACGGGCAGCCCTGCATCCAAGACCAGCGCGGCGCCATCGCCCGTGCAGATGTGCGCGTTCGTCGTCGTCGCATAAAGGCGGCCCGCGCCGCCTGTGGCCAGCACCACGGCCTTGGCGCGGAAAATGTGCAGCTTGCCTTCGGC
>WFOX01000082.1 GCA_015487905.1 Mariprofundales bacterium | reverse complement strand
TGCGCAAGCCCCGCATAGCACCAGCCCAGGCGCGGCTCCTCCACGGCGCGTCCGTCCTCCAGCCAATAGACCTTCGCCTCTTCCACAAGCCGCACCGCGCGCGCGCCGCGGCGTAAGTTTTCCGCCGCCGCCGCCACAAGCTGAGGCAGCAAGCTGCGGCGCAAGATCCCCATGCGCTCGGAAAGCGGATTGGCGAGCACAAGATCCTTGCCGTCGTCCGCGGTGAAGAGCCGCTCGCGCGCAGGGGAGGAAAACGCCAGCAACACGACCTCGCGCGCACCTGCCTCCACAGCGGCATCCACGGCGCGCCTGCGCGCGCCTGCCGGTGCAGGCTGCGGCGGCAAGAGCAGCGGCGTGCTCGGCACATCCTCCAGCCCCGCGATGCGGCCGTATTCCTCGGCGATGTCCCACCACGCTTGCACATCGCGCCGATAGGGCGGCACCTCAATCGCGAGCGCATCGCCGTGCCGCCGCACGCGAAAGCCCATGCGCCCAAGCGTTTCATCCGTGCGCTCCGGCGGCACGAAGCCGAGCCGTTCCGTGATCCGATGCCAAAGCGCATGCACGGTGCGCGGCTTCGCAAGCGGCGCAAGATCGCCCGCCTCGCCATAGGCCACGGGCCGGGCGCCGAAGAGTTCTTGCAGCATCCTGGCTGCGCGCGCAAGCGCATAGCGCACGAGCAAAGGATCCACGCCGCGCTCAAAGCGCAGCCCTGCTTCGGAGACGATTCCAAGCCGCTGGCGGGTGAGGCTTACGCGCTCCGGCGCAAAGAAGGCCGACTCGATCACGACCGAGGTCGTCGCATCGTTCACGGCGCTTCCTGCCGCACCGAGCACGCCCGCAAGCGCCTGCACGCCGCGGGCATCCACCACAACAAGATCGCCTTTAGCAAGCGCATAACGCCGCCCATCCAGCCCCTCCAGCGCCTCCCCCTCGCGCGCTGCGCGCACGGAAAGCGGCAGGGCAAGGCGCGCGGCATCAAAGGCGTGCATGGGCTGGCCGAGATCCAACATGAGGTAGTTGAGCACATCCACGACCCCATGCACAGGCCGCATGCCCGCCTCGCGCAAACGCATCTGCAACCAAAGCGGCGAGCGCGCCCCCTTGGGAATCCCCTCCATGCGCAAGGCCGCATAGAAGGCGCATCCCTCATCCGTGATCTCCACGGACAGCGGCGCCAAATCCGCAGGCAGATGCGCCTCAACAAGCGCACTCAGCGAAAGGCCGAAGTCGGCGGCCAGCTCGCGCGCAATGCCGCGCACGCTCATGCAATCGCCGCGGTTCGGCGTGATGGAAAGCTCAAGGATCGTCTCATCCAGCCCAAGCCAATCAGCAAGCGGCTCGCCCACGGGCGCCTCATCGGGCAAAAGCCAAATGCCGCCTGCCTCCTCGCCAAGCCCGAGCTCGGCAAGCGAGCAGCACATCCCCGCGCTTTCCACGCCGCGGATGCGCGCCTTGGCGATGCGCAGGCCGCCCGCAAGCTCCGCGCCCGGCAACGCCACAGCGACCTTGGCGCCTTCTTGCACATTGGGCGCGCCGCACACGATCCCCACAGGCTCGCCGGGCCCCGTAGAGACCTGCAATAGATGCAGCCGATCCGCGTTCGGGTGCTTGTCCACGCGCAGGATCTGCCCCACGACCACCCCTTGCAGCCCCGCGCGCAGGCTCGTGATCCCCTCTACCTCATGGCCGAGGCGCACAAGCGCCGCCACCACGGCTTGGGTCTCAGGAAGCACCCTCACATGCTCGCGCAGCCAGCGAAGCGGAATGCGCACCTACATCCCCCCTGCCCGCACATCACCCTGGAAGAACCAGCGCAGATCGGGCACGCCGTATTTGAGCATCACAAGCCGCTCCACGCCGAGGCCGAAGGCAAAGCCGGAAAAGCGCTCAGGCGGAATCCCTGCGTTTTCCAGCACGCGCGGATGGATCATGCCGGCGCCGAGCACCTCCAGCCATCCCGATTCCTTGCACACGCGGCAGCCGCGCCCCTCGCAGATGAGGCAGCCGATATCCACCTCCACCGAGGGCTCCGTGAACGGGAAGTAGCTCGGGCGCAGGCGAATGGGTGCCGTGCGCGCAAACCAGGCCTCCAAAAAGCGCCGCAGCGTCCATTTGAGGTGCGCAAGCGAGATGTGCCGATCCACCACAAAGCCCTCAATCTGATGGAACATCGGCGAGTGTGTGGCATCCTCATCGCAGCGAAACACGCGCCCCGCAGCGACCACGGCCAAGGGCGGCTGCATGCCGCGTTCGCGCCAGGCGCGCATCGCGCGGATTTGCACGGGCGAGGTGTGCGTGCGCAGCACATAGCCTGCAAGATCGCGCAGGAAAAAGGTATCGTGCATCGCGCGCGCGGGGTGCTCGGGCGGGATGTTGAGATCGTCAAAGTTGTGCCGCTCGGTTTCAATCTCGGGGCCTTCTTCCAGCGCAAAGCCCATCGCGCGGAAGATCGCGACCATCTCCTCCAACGACCGGGAAAGCAGATGGCGCGCGCCCAAGGGCGGGCGACGGCCGGGAAGCGTGGGGTCTATGCGCTCGGCCTCCATGCGGCGCTTGCGCTCCAACACCTCCACGCGCGCGCGCGCATCCGCAAGGGCCCCTTCCAGCCGCGCCTTGACGGCATTGGCGATCCTGCCCGCCTCCTTGCGCGCATCCGGCGCAAGCGCCCCGATGCTTGCAAGTGCCTGCTTGAGTTCGCCCTTCTTGCCGAGCGCGCGCACGCGCAAGGCCTCCACCTCGCGCAAGGACTCGGCGCGCGCAAGCTGCGCTTCCAGCTCGCGCGCAAGCGCCTCCAAGCGCTCGGCAAAGGCCTTTAGGTCCACGCGCGCCTATCCTTGCGCATACACATGCGCCCGCGCGCCGCGCACGCAGCGCCCCAAGACAACACGGGCAAGGATTTAGGAAGAAAGCGCGGCGCGCGCCGCCTCAGCAAGCTTGGCGAAGCCCTCGGCGTCGCGCACGGCGATGTCCGCAAGCACCTTGCGATCCAACTCCACACCCGCCTTCGCAAGCCCGTGGATGAAGCGCGAATAGGAAAGCCCGTGCAGGCGCGCCGCGGCATTGATGCGCTGAATCCAGAGCTTGCGAAACGCGCGCTTGCGCACCTTGCGGTCGCGATAGGCATACTGGCGCGCCTTGTCCACGGCCTGCTTGGCGATGCGGTAGCAGTTCTTGCGCCGACCGCGGTAGCCCTTCGCGGCCTTGAGCACCTTCTTGCGCCGATGATGGCGCGCAACGGCATGTTTCGTGCGCGGCATGGTTCTCCTCCTTTAGCCGTAGGGAAGCAGGCGGCGCACGGCTTTCTCGTCCGCCTTCGCAATCAGCGTTTGCTTGCGCAAGTGGCGCTTGCGCTTGGCGCTCTTTTTCGTGAGCAAGTGGCTGTGCATGGCTTTCTGGCGCTTCCACTTGCCCGACTTCGTGCGCGCAAAGCGCTTGGCCGCCGCTCGATTCGTTTTTATCTTCGGCATCATCGCCTCCCTTACTTTTTCTTCTTGTGCGGCGCGAGCACCATCACCATAGAACGCCCATCCAGATTCGGCCGCTGATCCACCTTGCCAAGATCCGCGACTTGCTCCGCGATCTCCTCCAACCTTGCGCGCCCGCGCCCGGCATGCGTGACCTCGCGGCCGCGAAAACGAATGGATACGCGCACGCGGTGCCCCGCCTCCAAAAACCGCCGAATGTTGCGCAGCTTCACCTGCAAATCGTGCTCGCTCGTATCCGCGCCGACCTGCACCTCTTTGAGCTGCATCTGATGCTGCTTCTTGCGCGCCGCGCTCGCCTTCTTGCTTTGCTCATACTTGAAGCGCCCATAGTCCATGATCTTGCAAACAGGCGGATTGGCCTGCGGCGCAATGAGCACGAGATCCAATCCTTCCTGCTCTGCAAGCCGAAGCGCTTCTGCGCGGCTCATCACGCCGATCTGCTTGCCATCCGGCCCTACCACGCGCACGCGCGGCGCTTCAATCTCCTCGTTTACCGGATAGTCCAGCCTAATGCCCAGCCTCCATGAAGCCTCGGCTCCCTCCTTTTAGCGGTATTCTGCGCGCATGCGCCGCATCTCCTCAATCCACGCATCCAGCGAAAACTCGCCGAGATCGGCGCCTGCCAAGCTGCGCACGCGCACCGTGCGCTTTTCCTTTTCGCGATCGCCGACCACGAGGATGAACGGCGTGCGCGCAAGCGTGTGGGCGCGGACTTTATAGCCCACCTTTTCGTTGCGCAAGTCGGCCTCCACGCGAAAGCCCGCCTGTTGCATCCTTTCTGCGGCCTCGCGCGCCCAGTCGGCTTGTGCGTCGGTGATGTTGCACACCACCGCCTGCACGGGCGCAAGCCAAAACGGAAGCTTGCCCGCATAGTGCTCAATGAGGATCCCGATAAAGCGCTCAATGGAGCCCAGAATCGCGCGGTGCAGCATCACGGGCGTTCTGCGCGCGCCGTCTTTGTCCACATACTCGGCGCCAAGCCTGCCCGGCATCCAGAAATCCACCTGGATCGTGCCGCATTGCCAAACGCGCCCCAGGCAATCTTTGAGCGAAAACTCAATCTTGGGGCCATAAAACGCGCCTTCGCCGGGATTGACTTGATACTCCACGCCGCGCGCTTTGAGCGCTTCATGCAGGGCCGCCTCGGCCTTGTCCCAAATCGCATCATCCCCCACGCGCTTTTCCGGCCGATCGGAAAGATAAATGAGCACATCCTCAAAGCCGAAGCGGCGATAGACGAGAAACACGAGATCCATAAAACGCGAGACTTCTTCCTGAATCTGATCCTCGGTGCAAAAGATGTGTGCATCGTCCTGCGTGAAGTTGCGCAGGCGCATCAGGCCGTGCAATGTGCCCGAAGGCTCGTTGCGATGGCAGGAGCCGAACTCAGCAAGCCGCACGGGAAGCTCGCGGTAGGAGCGCAGGCGGCGGTTGTAGATCTGAATGTGGCAAGGGCAGTTCATCGGCTTGATCGCAAAGATGCGCTCCTCGCTGCCGGTCGTGAACATCTGCTCGCGGAACTTGTCCCAATGGCCTGAGCGCTCCCAAAGCGAGCGATCCACAATCTGCGGCGTGCGCACCTCCTCATAGCCGTGCGCACGCATGAGGTTGCGGATCTCCTCCTCAATCACGCGAAAGATCGTCCAGCCCTTGGGATGCCAAAACACCATCCCGGGCGCTTCTTCCTGGAAGTGAAACAGATCCAGCTCCCGCCCAAGGCGGCGATGATCGCGCGCCTCAGCCTCGCGCAGGCGCTTGAGATAGTCCTCAAGCTGCGCTTTCGTCGCCCAGGCCGTGCCGTAAATGCGCTGAAGCTGCTCGTTGGCCGC
>WFOX01000081.1 GCA_015487905.1 Mariprofundales bacterium | reverse complement strand
TCGGCATCGGCAAGCGGCGCTGGAGCTTCGTCCTTCATCGCCGCATCAAACTCGCGCGCCTTGGGCGCCGCCTGCGGCAGGATCGCGCCTGCCTCAGGATTGGGGCCGGCAAGCTTCCCCTTTTCATAGGCATAAAAGCCGCCCTTCTCACTTTTGGCACCAAGAAGCCCCGCCTTCACCATCTTGTCCAGCCACGCAGGCGGGCCTTCGCGCCCATAGGCCTCGGCCAGCCCCTGGGCGACATGCAGGCAGATGTCCAATCCGACGCGATCGGCGAGCTCCAAGGCCCCCATCGGCATGCCATAGACCTTGAGCGCCCCGTCAATGTGCGCAGGACGCTGGCCCTGATCCACGAGCCGGAAGGCCGCAGCGAGATAGGGCATGAGGCAGCGATTGACGAGAAAGCCCGGCACATCCTTGACGACCACAGGCAGCTTGTCCCAGGCAACAGCCAATGCCGCCACCTTTGCAAGCGCGTCTTTGCTCGTCTTTGCGCCCGCAACCACCTCCACAAGCGGCATCTTCGGCGCCGGATTGAAGAAGTGCATGCCGGCCACACGCTCGGGATGCCGGCAGGCTGCTTGCAGGGCGCTGACCGAAAGCGAGGAAGTGTTCGTAAGCAGCAGCGCATCCTCGCGCAAAGACGGCTCCAGGTGCGCAAAGAGATCCTTCTTCGTTTGCAAATCCTCCACGATCGCCTCAATCACGACATCGGCTTCAGAGATCCCGGAATCATCCAAGGCCGGGCGCACGCGCCCCATGCGCGCAGGATCGCGCTTTGCGTAGCTTGCGATGGCGCGCATGCCGCGCGCAACCGCCTCCTCTCCAACATCGTGCAAATCCACCTCGGCTGTTTTGGCCGCGACATAGGCGATCCCTGAGCCCATCACGCCCGCGCCATAGACCGCGACACGCTCCACTTGCTCTGCGGCTTTTTGGCCTGCGCGCACGAGCTGCTGGTTTTTGAGCGCATTGCGCAGATGAAACACGCGGATGAGCGCCTTGCAGGTGCGTGTGGTCGCAAGCTCCCCCAACGAGCGCGCCTCTTCCGCAAGCGCCAGGCCCTCGGGCGCGAAGGCCGTGCGGTCAATGAGCGCAATGAGCGCCGGAATCGCGGGATAGGCCTTTTCTAGCTCCAGATGGGCAAAGCGGGCCGCCGCGCGCTTTTGCGCCTCGCGCAGCACGAGCTTGCGCACGGGGGGAAGCCGAAACCACCACGGATGCTGCCCTCGGCTTGCCTTGCCGCGCGCAAGCACATCAGCAAGCGCCATCTCCTCGCGCCCGGGGGGACATACGGCATCCACAAGCCCAAGCTTTTGGGCCTTCTTCGCATCCACATCCTTGCCCGTGAGCATAAGCCGCAGGGCCACGGGCCACCCGGTGCGCATCGGAAGGCGCACGGTGCCGCCAAAGCCCGGATGGATGCCGAGCCGAATCTCGGGAAGCCCGAGCTTGGTTGCCGGATCGTTGACAGCGACGATCCAGTCGCAGGCCAGCGCCAGCTCCAGCCCGCCGCCGAGCGCCGCACCGCGCACGAGCGCCGCCACAGGACACGGAAGCCGCGCGATGCGGCGCATGAGCGCCTGTCCGCGCTCGGCAAGCCTTCTTCCTTCCTCGGCATCGCGGATCGCGGCAAGCCTGTCCACATCGGCGCCCGCGACAAAGCAACGCGGGTTGTCGCTGCGGATCACCAGCGCTGGAGGAGGGTTGTTCTCCAGCTCGTCCAAGGCGGCTTCCAGCGCCGCAAGTGTGGCCTCATCCAAGACATTCACGGGCTTGTCCGTGCGCGCAAGCACGATCTCGGCGCGCGCATCTGTTCGCTTGAGCCTTAGGACTTCCATGGATCGCTCCCCACGAGGATCGCACCGCCCTGGCCGCCGCCGATGCAAAGTGTCGCCACCCCGAGGCCGCCGCCTGTGTCCTCGCGCAACTGGCGCAAGAGCGTGAGCACAAGCCGCGCGCCGGTCATGCCCACGGGATGGCCGAGCGCGATCGCGCCGCCATGCGCGTTGAGCTTGTCGGGATCAGGCGCGCCGATCGGCTTTGCGCGCCCGAGCTTCTTGGCGAAGTGCTTGGAATCCAAGGCCTTGAGCACGGCAAGCACCTGCGCCGCAAAGGCCTCGTTGAGCTCCATGCGTGCAAGATCCTGCATGCCGATGCCCGTGGCGCGAAAGAGGTGATCCAGGGCGAAGACAGGCCCAAGGCCCATGCGCCGCGGATCGCAGCCCGCCCAGGCCCAGTCGTGCAGATAGCCGAGGATCGGCCAGCCCTCGGCCTCGGCCTTTTCGCGGTGCGTGAGGATCAGCATCGCGGCGCCGTCCGTGATCT
>WFOX01000080.1 GCA_015487905.1 Mariprofundales bacterium | reverse complement strand
GCCCACGCCCGTCTCCCCCAAAAGCAGCACGGATGCGCGCGATGGCGCAATGAGCGCGGCCTTGTCCAAAAGCCGCTGCATCTCGCGATCCTCGGTGATGAACACCGCGCGCGCGTCATTGGCGGCGCGCTTCGTGCGCCGCTCGGCCTCGCGCGCGAGCGCCTGCAAGTGCTCCTGCTGGCGATAGGCCGCGGCCAAGGCCTCCTTGGGCGGCGGAAACCTGCGCACATCCAACACGCCCATGCGCATAAGCCGCGAGGCGCGCTCGGGATCGTCATGGGGCGTAAGCACGATCACGCGCGCGCGGTGGTTGCGCGTAAAGATGGTCTCGGCATCCACAACCGCCGTGCCTGCATCCCAAAGCACGACGAGCCCGTCAAAGGCCGCGGCCTCCTCCACCGCGCCGACGCCCACGGGCACGCCGGCCAGCGCTTCTGCAAACAGCGCGCGCACCTCCGGTTCTTTCGCGATTGGCACGCCCACGAGCAGCACGCCGCTCATGGCCGCCGCTCCTTGGCTTGCAAGGAGGCGAGCATCAGCGCCGCCGCGCCGGCATAGGGCGCATCCGCGTTCTTCGCAAGCGCCTCCCAAAGCGCACGCGCTTCTTCGGTGCGGCCAAGCCGCGCCAGACAAAGCGCGGCGTGGTAGCGCCAGGCCTCGTCGCGCTCGTTCTCTGGGATCGCGTTCCAAACGCGCAAGGCCGCTTCGCAGTTGCCGAGCCGCATCCAAGCGAGGCCCAAGTGGAAGCGGGCTTGGGAAGTGCGCAAGCCCGCGGCGATCGCGGCCTGCCAGGCGAAGCGCGCCTCGCGCCAGCGCTTTAGGTGCTCGGCTGCGCGCGCACGCGCAAGCCAGTAGTCGCGCTGCACGCGCGGTGCCAAGTCCTCGGCGCGCACGCCCAAAAGCACCTGACGCGCCTGCGCGAAGCGCCCCTTGCGGATCAGCATGCGCGCGCCGACCACGAGCGCTTCCGGCCGAAACACGGTCGCTTCGCGGCGATTGAGCCAACGGATGAGCTTTTCAAACCCATCCGCATCGCCGCGCTCCAGCCACACATAGGCGCGCTCCAGCGCCGCAAGCTCCCCTTGCAAGTCCTCGGCGTGCGCGCGCGCCACCTCATCCAGCACAGCCTCGGCCTCATCCCAAAGCCCAAGCGCGCGCATCGCGCGGGCAATCGCCAAAAAGCGCGCCGCATCAGGCCCGGGATCGGGATGCAACGCCGGAAAGGCGCGCCAAAGCGCCACGGCCTCTTTTTTCTTGTCCGCTGCGAGCAATCGGTTCAGCTCGCGCGCAAACAGCTTGCGCCCGAGCCGCGCGGCATCCTCGGCAAACGGCGCATCGGAAGACGCCGCGCGCAACAGCGCCGCAAGCGCCTTGCGCACCTCGTTCGGCGTGCGCGCGATGCGCGCCCAAATGCGGCCGATGTCCCACATCGCCTCGTCTTCCACGGGCGAAAGTTGGAAAGCCGCCGCCAAGCGCTCCATGCGCGCAATGAGCGCAAGCAAGCGCTTGCGATCCTGCACGCGCTCGGCTTCCAGCATCCAAAGCCGCAGCCGCGCAAGCGCCCCGAAGCGCGAGCGCGGCGCATCGTCGGCGAGCTTCGCATAGGCCACGGCCGCGCGCGCCCGCACCTGCGGATCCGGGCTTTGCGCAAGCAAATCCGCGCGCAAAAGCCGCACGCCCCAGGCCTCGGGTCCCTCGGCATCGCCCCAGAGGTCAAGAAACTGATCCGCGGCTGCAAGCGCATCCTGCGTGCGGCCCGCATGGGCAAGCGCATGCACATAGGCCGCAAGCAAGCGCGGATCCTCGGAAAACGCCTGCGCATCCAAGCGCTTGGCTTCTTCAAAGCGCGCAAGCGCTTGAGCAGGCCGTCCCTCTTGCATCGCGATCCAGCCAAGCCAGGCCAGCGCCGCCGCGCGCGTGGCGGGCTTTTGCGCGCGCACGGAAGCTTTCAGCAACATGCCGGCGGCCTCTCCCCGCCTTCCCTTCTCCAGCCATGCGCGCGCGGCCTCTAAGGCCGCTTGGGCGGAGATCTCCTCATCCAGCGCGGCTTCGGCGAGTGCTATGGCCTTGGTCAAGGCCTCATCCAGCTTGCCCGCGGCGCGCAGAAGGCGCACCTCACGCAGGCGCAGGCGCGCCGGCACCTCTCCCTTCGGATATGCACCAAGCAGCGCGCGCAACGCCTTCAGCGCAGGCTCAGGATGCGCAAAGCGCTGAGCCTCGGCGCGCATCCACTCCGCATCGGCGATGACCGCAAGCCACACGCGCTTGAGCGCCGGATCGCCCACGCCTTCGGCGAGCATGCGGCGCGCAAGCCGCACGGCCTCTTCAGGCTCACCGTGGGCAAGAAGTGAGCGCGCCACACTAAGCGGGTCGCTTTTCGTGGGCGCGGCAAGGGCGGGCGCAGCTCCCGCCCCGCCGCCCACACCCGCAAGGAGGAGGAACGCAATGCACGCACGACGCATGCCCTCATTCAGGCAAGCGCCGTGCCAGTTTGCCGAAGCGACTTAGCGGCGCGAGGGAGAAAGCCCCTTTTTCTTGATCTTCTCCACGAGTGTCGTGCGGTTCATGGAAAGAAACTGCGCGGCCTTGTTCTTGTTCCAGCCGTAGCGCTCCAGCGCGTGCAAGATCAAGCGCGTTTCAAACTCATCCACGAGCGCCTTGAGGTCAATGCGCTGCACGGCGTCCAAAGGCGGCAGCACCTCCTCGCGCGCGCGGCGCACCGGATCCAGCATGCGCGAGGGAAGATCCTCCACCGTGATCATGCCTTCGCGTTTGAGCACGGCCACGCGCTCAATCAGGTTTTGCAGCTCGCGCACATTGCCGGGCCAGTGATAGGCGAGCATCACCTCTTGGGCTTCCGGCGCAATGCCGCGGATGTTCGTGCCGAGCCTTGCGTTGAAGCGCTCAATGAAGTGCTCCGCAAGCAGCAGCACATCGTCGCCGCGCTCGCGAAGCGGCGGGATTTTGAGCGGAATCACATTGAGGCGATAGTAAAGGTCTTCGCGGAACTCACCCGTTTCGATCGCCCGCTCCAAGTCCTTGTTCGTGGCCGCAATCACGCGCACATCTACGGGAATGGAGCGATCCCCGCCCACAGGCTCAATGCGCCGCTCCTGCAACACGCGCAGGAGCTTCACTTGCAGCTTCGGGGACATCTCGCCGATTTCGTCCAAAAAGATCGTGCCGCCGTGCGCAAGCTCAAAGCGCCCGGGCCGATTGCGCACGGCGCCCGTAAAGGCCCCTTTCACATGCCCAAACAGCTCGGATTCCAGCAAGTCCTCGGGAATCGCGCCGCAATTGACGGCCACAAAGGGCTTGTCTGCGCGCGGGCCGAGCTTGTGGATGAGGTGCGCCACGACCTCCTTGCCGGAGCCGGACTCCCCCGTGATGAGCACGGTGCTCGTGGAATCCGCAAGCAATGCGGCCGTCTCGCGCAGCTTGCGAATCTCCGGATGCTGGCCGATAAGCTCGTGCTCGCTTTCCATCGCGCGCACGCGCGCGCGCAAGCGCTGGTTTTCTTCGGCAAGCTCCTTGCGGCGCAGCCACTCCTCCATGCGCACGAACAGCTCTTCCATGTCAAAGGGCTTTTTGAGAAAGTCCGCAGCCCCAAGCCGCATCGCATCCACGGCCGCATCCAAATCCGCATAAGCCGTCATCACCGCGGCCACAGCCCCAGGCATGCGCCTTTTCAGCTCGCGCAAAAGCTCAAGCCCGTTGCCGTCGGGAAGGCGAACATCCAAAAGAGCGATATCCACCTCGCCGGTCTGTAGGATTTCCTTCGCCTCATGAACGCTGCCTGCTTGCAGCACATGCCAGCCATGTTCGCCAAGCCCTTCCGCCAGCGCAGCCCGGAAGGCGTCTTCGTCCTCCACGACGAGCACGAGCCCCTTCGGACGCATCGCACACCCCCTTGGTGTGGCCCATTCCAACACCTGCGCATCCAGATGTCAAAAGCTTGACGCATGCGCCACCCTCAAGTGGCCGCGACGGCTGCCGATAGAGCAACTAGGAGACCTTGCCAACGCGGAGGTGAAACGATGGCCGGACCCCTGCATCCCGTGGATGGGCTCGTGACGCGCCTGATCGCGCAGGTGGCGCGGCACGAGCGCGGGAGCGAGGAAACGGGCCCTTCCAAGGCGGAGCCGAAGGCGGGGGTGCGGCTTACGATTTCGGATGCGGCGCGCAAGCTCGCCCAAGCGCAGCAGGTGTTGGAATCCAAGCTGCTTGAAGAGCATGCCAACGAGCAGCGAGGACGGCGATGAGCGAAGAGACTCCTGCACGGCTTTTGCTCGTGGAGGACGATGCGGCGCTTGCCGCCGTGTTGCAGGACGCCTTTCGCGAGGCGGGCTATGAGGTCGTTTGGGCCGAGGACGGTGCCAAGGCGCTTTTTTTGCTCGGCAAGGAATCGTTTGATCTTGTGCTTGCGGACATCGTGATGCCGGGCGCGGACGGGCTTGCGGTGCTTGCACGCGCGCGCGCAGCACCCGAAGAGCGGCTTGTGATCCTCATGACCGGTTATTCGGCCGTGCAGGACGCGCTGGAGGCGGTGAAAAAAGGGGCATGGGACTTCGTGGGCAAGCCCTTTTCGCTGCCGGAGCTGCTCGTGCGCGTGGGCAATGCGCGGCGCTATCAGCTTGCCATGCGCCGCATCCGCGCGTTGGAAGCGGAGCTTTCCTCGCTCAAACGCGAGCTTGCGCGCATGCAGCAGGCGCTGAGCCCCACGGCGCGGCGCGCCTACGGCATGCGCTGACACGCGGAGGTGAAGATGGCGGAGCCTGTGGTGCCGTTTCCGCACGCAAAGCGCGCCAAGCGCGTGCTCGTGGTGGAAGACCAAGCGCCCGTGCGCGCGTTCGTGCGCGATCTTTTGCAGTCCGAAGCCTGCGCGGAGGTGTTGGAGGCAGGCACGATCGCCGAGATGCGCGAAGCGCTCGCGCACGAAGATTTGGATCTCGTCGTCACGGACATGCGCCTTGCCGACGGCGATGCGCTGGAGCTATTGGAGGAGCTTTCCGAAGAGGGCCGGACGCTGCCGCCCACGATCCTCATGAGCGGCTTTCTCTCAGCCGAAAAAATGACGCAGGCCTTGCGGCTCGGCGTGCGGCGCGTGCTCGCCAAGCCCTTTGATCCGAAGGCGCTCGTTTCCTGTGCCGAAGAGGTGCTGGAAGACAAGCCCGAGGCGCCGAATGTGGCGCCTTGCGCGCGCGCGCGTCCGGAGGTGCCCGAGCTGTTTGCGATGGATCGCAAGATGAGCCTCATGTTCCGGATTTTGCACGAGCTGCCGCGGCGCGGGCGCGTGAGCGAAGTCGCGCAGGCCGCGCTGGAGCTCGCCTTGGAAATCTCGGGGGATGCGCGCGGCTGGATCGCGCTGGCCGACCGCGCGCGCGGGCGCTTCGTGAAGATCGCCGGCATCGGCGCGGAAGAGATCGCGCCGGAAGCGCGCTTTGAAGAAACGCTGCTGGAGAAGCTGCTTACGGGCGAGGAAGAGGCGCTCACGCTCACGCCGCTGGATCCCCCGCCCTGGCCCGGTGCCAAGGCCGCGCATGGGCTGGCGCTTCCCGTGACGATGCAGGGGCGGCCCACGGGCGTGCTCGTGCTGCAAGGCATGCACGAGCAGCGCCGCGGCGATGCCGACGCTTTGCAGATGCTGAGCCTGCTTTTGCAGTCGTTGGACACGCTTTTGGACAATCGCGCCGTGCATGCGGCGCTGGCTGAGAACATGCGCGAAACGCTCGTGGCGCTCGTGCGCATTCTGGAGGCGCGCGACCGCTACACGCGCGACCACTCCCAGCGCGTGGGCCGCATGTCCGCGCAGATCGCGCGCGAGATGGGGTTGGATGCGGAGACGGTGGCGCTGGTGGAGCTGGGTGGGCTTTTGCACGACATCGGCAAGGTGGGCATTCCCGATGCCGTGCTGCTCAAGCCCGGCAAATACACGCCGCAGGAGTTTGCGATCATGAAGGCGCACCCTGCGATCGGCGATGCGATCCTGCGCCACATGGACGCGCTCGTGCGCGAGCGGCTCATGGTGCGCCACCACCACGAGCGCTACGACGGCCGCGGCTATCCTGATGGCCTTGCGGGCGACGAGATTCCGCTTACGGCGCGCATCGTGTGCGTGGCCGATGCGATTGACGCGATGACCACGCACCGCGTCTATCGCCGCGCGCAGCCGATCTCGTTCGCGCTGGAGGAGCTCAAGCGCAATGCTGGCACGCAATTTGATCCTGATGTGGTGAAGGCGGCCACGGCATTGATTGAGCGCGGCGAAATCCGCAGCCAATGCGCGAATCCAGCGGAAGCGGGGCCGCGCATCTTGCCGTTCTCCGCCGAAACGCTGGGCGTGAAGGGGTGAGAGATGTCGGAAAATCGTCGCCAGAACTTCCGCATTGACGATGTGTTGCCGCTGCGGGATCGTCCGCTATCCACGCAGGAGTTTGAGGAGGCCAAGCAGAAGATCGGCGTCCGCTCGCGCCAAGGCTCCATGCTGCGCAAGATCGTGGGAAGGGAGGTCTTTGAACACGACTTGGAGCGCGGCGCGATCTCGCCGGAGCTTGCCGAGGCCTTGGAATCGCTGGACGCGAAGCTGGATTACCTCATCAGCCTCAACATGGTGAACGATGCAAGCCGCTATGGGCTGGAAGAGCGGCCCGTGAATCTGAGCGCTTCAGGTTGTGCGTTCGTGACGGATGAGGCTTATCGCGTGGGCGATCCGTTGGAGATCGTGCTTATGCTGCCCGTGTTTCCGCCGATCATTCTTGAGCTTTTGGCCGAGGTCGTGCGCGTGGAGCAGATCGCGCCCACGCGCTGGCGCATCGGCGTGCGCTTCGTGTATCGCTGCGAAGAAGAGGAAGACGCGATCACGCGCTATGTGTTTCAGCGCCATCGCGAACAGATCCGCCTGCGCCGCGCCGAGGAAGAGCGCGCCGCGGAATCGGCTCGGCAAGGCTGAGATTTTTCCAAAACATCACGATTTCGCGATATAGCCGCCAGGCTTTTTGATGCTAGGAAAGAAAATGGGGGATGCAAACGCTTGCATCCCCCTACTTTTTTCCAGAAAGCAAGATTTTTTCCAAAAAACGCCTTTCCAAGGCTATTTTTGCGATTCATCCTCCCCTCAAAAGCAGGTCTGCTTTCTGACAAGGACGCCGAGTCGGTTGTCGGTCACCCCGAGTCGTAATCCCCTCAAAAGCGGGTCTGCTTTCTGACGAAGGGAACGGGGATGAGAGACACCGCGCTGGTCGCAATCCCCTCAAAAGCGGGTCTGCTTTCTGACCGCAGGGGTCGCAGGTGGGCGGCCCGCGCCCTGTCGTAATCCCCTCAAAAGCGGGTCTGCTTTCTGACGGCGGCACTGGTGGCGGTCAATGGGAATACCGCGTCGTAATCCCCTCAAAAGCGGGTCTGCTTTCTGACTGGCTCCGCCTGGCGGAGTCCAAGCCCCACCTGTCGTCGTAATCCCCTCAAAAGCGGGTCTGCTTTCTGACCTTTGCGTGAATGGACAGCAATGGGATCCTGGCGTCGTAATCCCCTCAAAAGCGGGTCTGCTTTCTGACCCGAGGAACCGGAAGAAGTCTCCGTGGCCGATGTCGTAATCCCCTCAAAAGCGGGTCTGCTTTCTGACGGAGAACGTGAAGAAGGGCGACCGCGTTCTCGGTCGTAATCCCCTCAAAAGCGGGTCTGCTTTCTGACTGGCCTGCGCCAAGAACTTCTGGGATGCGCTCTGTCGTAATCCCCTCAAAAGCGGGTCTGCTTTCTGACGGCCCAGGCATACGAGGACGGCGCACTTGCGAGTCGTAATCCCCTCAAAAGCGGGTCTGCTTTCTGACCTGATCACCCGCGAGGAAGCGCAGGATTACCCGTCGTAATCCCCTCAAAAGCGGGTCTGCTTTCTGACCGCTCCCCCCGAAAAAATCATTTGTAAAGAACGACTTACGCGACCGGTTCACAAAGATCCGACCGCCTCGGGGACTTCACTCCCCACGGGTCCGCACCATGCCAGCCGCATCAGCCCGCGTCAAGCCCCAAAACCAACTTTGCGATGGCCTATTCCCTATCCCCGCCCTTTCCAAGCGGCGGCAACGGACAGTCCAACGACGCCGCCAACACGCGCAGAAGCGCAAGCTCCTCTTCCCGCACATGCGCATCGGCAAGCGCCACGGCAGCAGCGGCCGCAAGCAAACGCCTTTTCAGCATCGGCGCAGCCTGCGCCCAACGATCCAGCGCCGCATCCAAGGCGCGCACATCCAGCGCTCCCCGCGCCGGCAAAGGCGCATCCACCCCTTCCTTCCCAAGCAAGCTCTCCATGCCGCTTTGGAATGCGCGCTGCGCTGCGGCCTCGTCTTGCGCCCCAACCCAGGCCAACGCGCCGAGCACCACGCGCGCCGCATCCAGCACCTCGGCCACTCGGCGATGCCGCACCTTCAGCCCATGCACGCCGCCAAACCACGCATCCAAGCGCGCGAGCACCACGCGCCGCACCGCATACTCAAACAAGCTCACGCGCGCATCGGCGCGAATGAGCGCTTCCACTGCGTCCCGAAAGGCGCGGTATTGTGCTTCTGTTTGCTCTTGCAGCGCCGGAAGCAGCACCTGCAAAAGCGTCCAGCGCCCTTCGGCATCCAGCCGCGCCACGAACGGTTCCACGACCTCCAACAAGTGGGCCAAATCCTGAGGCGCGGCCTTCTCACGCAGCAACGCCAACTGCCGCTTGCGCACCTCATGCCGCGCATCCAACAGCAACGCATACAACACCGCCCGCGCAGAACCCGGATCGCGGGCAAGGCGCTGCAACTCCGCGGGCAAGCGCGCCAGCAGCGCTTTCGCAAGCGCCGCATATTCCGGCGCAAGCACACCCGCCCGCGCCACGATCTCCTCGGCCTTTTGCGCATGGGCGCAAAACGCACGCTCTCTTGCAGCCAAGGAAATCGGGAGTTCCTCTTCCCGGCGCACGGCCGCAGCCAAGGCCGCGGCATCCACGGGCGCAAAGCGGCCGTCAAAGCTCGGATCCAACCGCCGAATGCGCTCGGCGAGCGGCGGATGGCTGGACCACCAGCGGCTTGCAGCAGAACTCGCAAGCGCATTGCAGAAAAAGAGATGGCTCGCCTGGCGCGCGGCCGGATGCGCCACATGCCCGCCGTGCTCATAGCCGCCGATGATCTTGAGCGCATCCGCAAGGCCTTTGGGATTGCGCGTGAATTGCACGGCGGCGGCGTCGGCCAAAAACTCGCGCTGGCGCGAAATCGCGCGCTTGATGAGATCGGCGAGCACCACGCCCACAAGCCCCACCACGAACAGCAAAAACCCCAGCAGCCAAACGAGCAGCGAACCTGCGCCCCTTCTTCGCCGCCATCCCCAGCCCCAATCCCTGCGCGGGGATGCCGCCTGTCCCAACTGCATCAGCTCCGTGCCGAGATCGCTGATGAGCGTGATGCCGAAAAGAAGCCCCATCAGCCGCATCTTGATGAGCGTGTCGCCATGCACGAGGTGGCTGAACTCATGCGCGACCACGCCTTGCAACTGCTCGCGCGTGAGCAGCTCCATCGCGCCGCGCGTGATGCCGATCGCCGCATCGCGCGGTGAAAACCCCACGGCGAACGCATTGATGCCCGCATCGTCCAGCACATACACGGGCGGCACGGGCATTCCCGAGGCGATGGCCATCTCCTCCACCACATGCAAAAGCCGCCGCTCCAAAAACGCCTTCGCATCGGGCGCGAGGCGCCGCCCGCCCAGCATCTCGGCAACACCCGGCCCGCCCTTGGCGCGCAACTGCTCCGCCTTGTAAAGGCTTCCCAAGAGGATCACGGCGCTTGTGCCTGCGCCCACCCAAAGCAGGCGCTCGGCATCCCAAAAGCGATAGGTGAGCAGCGAAGGCAGCCAAAACAGCATGATGAGGCTTACGGCCACATACACGGCGAGCACGACCCCCGCCACGGCGAGCAAAAACAGCACGACCAAAAGCCGCGTGCGGCGGCGGGCGTCCTCTTGCGCAGCGAAGAAGTCCATGCCGCGCCGCTATGGATCAGTCAAACGACACCCGCACGGGCCTGCGCGCAGCCTGCGTCTCCATCTCATACATCTGCGCAGGCGCAAAGCCGAACCAGGCGGCGATGAGGTTGTCCGGAAAGCTTTCGCGGCGCGTGTTGTAGGCCATCACGGCATCGTTGTAGGCCTGGCGCGCGAAAGCCACCCGGTTTTCGGTCGTGGCAAGCTCCTCCATGAGCGCGCGCATGTTCGCATCGGCCTTGAGCTCGGGATAGCTCTCCACGACCACCTGCAAGCGCCCAAGCGCCTCGGCAAGCGCCTTTTCCGCGCGCATCAGGGTTTGCATCGCCTTCGCATCGGCGGGATCGTGCGCGGCGCGGCGATGGGCATCCACGGCGGCCGCCCGCGCGCGCGTGATCGCTTCCAGCGTCTCGCGCTCGTGCTTCATATAGGCCTTGGCCGTTTCCACGAGGTTCGGGATCAGGTCGTAGCGGCGCTGAAGCTGCACATCAATCTGCGCAAAGGCGTTTTTCACGCGGTTGCGCAAGCGCACAAGCCGATTGTAGCTCGCGATCACGAACGCCACTGCAAGGACAAAGATGCCCAGCAACACCCACAGCATCGTCATGCGCCCCTCCCACGCGCAGCGCCCAAAAGATGGCGGCTATTGTTGCAGAAGAGGCGCACAAGGCCAAATGCACCGGCGCTAGGCCTGGGCGACCTCCACGCGGTTGCGGCCGCGGCGCTTGGCGCGGTATAGCGCCTCATCCGCGCGCTTGAGCGCCACAAGCTCGGATGCGCCCGCGGGCTGATAGGCCACGCCGCAGCTTACGGTGATCGGAAGCCTTCCGGCCTGCGTGTGAAGGGGCCGAATGGCCACCGCCTCGCGCAAGGACTCCGCCACCTTTTGCGCCTGGGCAAGTTCCGTGGCCGGCAAGAGCACCGCGAACTCCTCGCCGCCCAAGCGCGCCACCACATCGCCAGCGCGCACGCTTTCGCGCAGGATCGTCGCCACATGGCGCAGCGCTTCGTCCCCGACATCGTGGCCGTAGGTGTCGTTCACGCGCTTGAAGTGGTCCACATCAAAAAGCAGCAATGCAAAGCCGTCTTTGGCCAGCGCGCGCACGGCCTCGGCGAAGCCGCGCCGATTGAGCAAGTGGGTGAGCGGATCCTCGCGCGAGGCGCGCTCGGCCTCCACGAGCCGCGCCTGCAAGGCGCGCATGGCCTTTTCCTGCCGCGCCACGGCCTCGGCCATCTGCCTCAGGTGCGTGCGCATCGCGCGCACGGCCCCCTCCACGACCGCGCGCGTGCGCGCCAAAAGCTCCAGCGCCGCCTGCGGATCCTCGGGAAGCGGCTCAGCGAGCGCCTCTTCCACCTCGCCGAGCATCGTATCCGCCCCTTCCATAGAAGGCTTGACAGTCTCCACGGCCTCGCGCGCCGCCCCAAGCAGCCCCTCAATCTCCGTGCGCATGCGCCGGTCTTGGGCAAGATGCGCGCGCAAAGCCGAAAGCAGGGCGCGGGCGGGATCCTCCGCAGCCGCCTTCCCTCCCCGGCCGAGCAGGCGCAGCGCCTCCATCACCGCGCCCACAAGCCCATCCGTTTGCGCATCGGCGGCGCGCTCGCCCTGGATCAGCACCTCTTCCACGCGCTTGCGCGCCTGTTCGTCGCCGCGCAGCGCCTTGGCAAGCGCATCTGCGTGCGCCGCAGGCGTGATGCGGCGCACGAGGGAGACGGCCCAGTCGTCGCCTCCATCTTCTGCGCTCAAAAGAACCTTGCGCGCCGCATCGGAAAGCCGGCGCAACTGGGCGCGCGCCTCGGGATGCTCGCGCAGGTGCGGCGCAAGCAGCACCTGCAACTCCTCCGTGTGCTCCGCAAGCCGCTTCACTTCCGTGCGCAGGCTCACCACTCCCTCCTCAGCCGAGCCAGGCGCTCGCGCTCCACAGCAAGAAGCGCCTCCGCCTCGCGCCGTGCATCGCCTTGCAGCCTTTGCGCCACCCACGCCTGCACGCGCGCAAGCATGGCCTCTGCGCGCGCCCACTCCTCTTGCGTCGTCGGCGCATCAGGAAGCGCCTCCACCTCTGCAAGCAAGGCCGTAAGCACCTGCGAAGAAGAATATTTCCCTTCACGCGGCCGGGCGGCGGTTTTTTCCTCGTCAGATGCTTGCAATAGCTCCTGCAAAACCTTGGCAAAGTCTTGCTTGCGCGCCATGTGGCCCTCCTGATCCCCAGAAAAACAAGCAAGTTTTGCGCCAAATAGACCTTTCATGCGGACTTGAAACGGTGCAGGCCGCACCATAAAGGAGGCCTACAAGACCCTACAAAGGAGGAGAGGACGATGAAGCAAGCCAAGGCAGGACGCGCGTTGGGAGCGCTGCTTGCGGCTGCGTTGCTAAGCGGGGCGGCCGCTTCCGCGCATGCAGGCGACATCACGGGCGGCGTCGCGGCCTCGCATTTGGAGTTCGTGCTGCTGCACAAAAAGCACGGCAGCATGAAGGCATGGCCGCAAAAGGTGGGCGGCGATCTTGCCGACTTGCTTGCAACCTTGCGCGGTCAGGCCGAATACATCGTCGCCGTGCATACCACGGGCCTCAAAACCAAGGATGTGATTCTCATGAACTCCAGCGCGATTCGACCGGATGCGGCGATGCAAGCGAAGTATCAAGACTTCGGCACCAACTGTCGGCTGATCGTGCACATCCAAAAGGGAAGCAAAGACATCACGATCTCGGGCTCCTGCAATCTGCTCATGGTGGATCCAGCCACGAAAGAGCAGATCAATGCGCAAGAGGTCATCCAGCCCGTAAAGCTCAAAGAGGGGGCGAAATGGGTGCTTCTGTATGCGAACGAAGAGCACGGGATCGCGATGTATGCGCGCACGGTGTTCGGGACGGAGTAAGCAAGGAGGCGTTCTATGACGAGGCACAAGACACTTGCGGCGGCGCTGCTCGGAGGCTTGCTTCTTCTTGCGCCCGTCCCGTTTTCGCTCGCGCAGGAGGAAGTGAGCGCCGAGGAGAAGCTTGCGGCTTTGCACTTGGAGATTGAAAAGCTGCGGCAGTTGCTCGCCGAGGCAAAGAACATCCAATCGCTGGAAAAGGCGGGGCTGCCGCGCGAGGATGTGATGCGCATGCGCGCAGCGATTGAGCTCAAAGTGCAAGCGATGATCCAAAACATCCTCAAGCAAATCCAGGAGCTTTGAGCACAAGGGGCGCCCTAGGCGCCCCGATGCTCAATCGTCCCAAGCGCGTTCGCGATCGTTTCTGGTAGATTCCCCTTGCCCTCGTTGACCCGCCATGCGCGGCAATGAATGCGCGGTGCCAAATGCTGCGCCCTGTAGAAAGCAGGTGGAATCTACTTCATCCCCCAAAGGCGAAAGAAAAGGCCAAAGAGCGTGGCGATGAGGGTGACCGAGCCGATGATCAAGTAGGCAAACCTCGCCATCTGCTTTTGCACCTCGCCGAACTGCTTCTGCACCTCACCAAACTGCTGATGCACCATCGCGAACTGTTCCTGCACCTTCCCAAACTGGTGCTGCACTTCGGTAAACTGACGCTGCATCTCCGTGCGGATGTCCGCCACCTCGTGCTCCAAATCGGCTACGCGCTGTTCCAGCGTCCCCACGCGCTGCTCCAAGGTCGTGATCCGTTCGCCCAACGAACGCAAGCATGCACCGCAGCCGCCACACCAGCGCCAACACACGAATCGCATGGCTTTTTCTCGTGCGGCCGCAGCGAAAAATCCGCCTGGGCAACCTCGCGATACGGTTCCCTCAAAAAAGAAGGCGCAGGCAAACGCCTGCGCCTTTTTGTGGATTGGAGGAAGGAGCTTAGCAGGAGTAGTAAAGCTCAAACTCAATCGGATGCGGACGGAGCTTGAGCTCGTTCACCTCCTCCATCTTAAGCGCGATGTAGGCGTCAATCATGTCGTCGTCCATGACACCACCGGCCTTGAGGAACTCGCGGTCGCGATCCAGCGCCTCCAGCGCATCCTCAAGCGAGCGCGCGACCGTCGGCATGCCCTCGGCCTCCTCAGGCGGAAGATCATAGAGGTTCTTGTCCACGGGATCGCCCGGATCAATCTTGTTCAGGATGCCGTCCAAGCCCGCCATCATCATCGCCGTGAAGGCGAGATACGGGTTGCCCGAGGAGTCGGGGAAGCGCACCTCAATGCGCCGCGCCTTCTCCGAGGGCACCACGGGGATGCGGATGGAGGCCGAGCGGTTGCGGTTGGAGTAAGCGAGATACACGGGCGCCTCAAAGCCCGGCACGAGCCGCTTATACGAGTTCGTCGT
>WFOX01000079.1 GCA_015487905.1 Mariprofundales bacterium | reverse complement strand
GGCACCTCCAGCTTCCCATCCTTGCGCTCGCGCCAACCCCAAAGATGCAGCACCTTCGGATCCAGGTTGTAAAGATGCACCTCGGGATGATCCAAAAGCCTCAAGCCTTGGCCGAAGGCGCGCACGAGGAAGCGATCGTCGCAGGTGAGCGCATCCAGCGTCTCGTCGGGAAAGTCCAGGATCAAATGCTCCACGCCGCCGTGGTGGCCAATGACAGTGCCCTTGGCTCCCTTGGCCTCGCCGCTCACCACCCGCACCTCGTTGCCCGCGCAGGGAAGATGCTGAAAGCCTGCTGCGGCCTTGCCGCTCTTGTGATCCAGCTTCGCGGACACGCCCGGCTCGATGTGCTCGCCAGCCCAGCCGAAGACCGAATCGCCGAGCTTCACATTGTAGGTGATGCCGCCCGTGGAGGGCCAGGCGAAGGGTCTGCCTTCCGCATCCACCTCAAACGCCGCCCATTGATAGGCGGGCGCAACCCCGCCCTGCACGGCGATCATGACGAGCCGGTCCTCATTCGTGCGCAGCATCATGCATCCTCCTCGAGCCGGAATCCGAAGAGCCGCATCGCGTTTTCGGTGGTCTGCCGGGCCAGCGCCTCCTCGTCCTCGCCGCGGATTCGGGCAAGCCGCGCCAATGTATGGCGCACGAAGGCGGGCTCGTTGCGCCGCCCGCGCACGGGCTGCGGCGCAAGATAGGGCGCATCGGTCTCCACGAGCAGCCGCTCGGCCGGAATCGTGCGCGCCACCGCCCGCAGCGCCTCATTGCGCGGGTAGGTGAGGTTGCCCGCAAACGAGATGAAGAAGCCGAGCGCCAGCGCGCGCTTGGCGGCCTCTTCGGAGGCCGAAAAGCAATGCATCACGCCGCCCGCCTTGCCCGCATCCTCCTCTTCCAGAATCGCCAATGTCGCCTCTTCGGCCTCGCGCATGTGGATCACAAGCGGCTTGCCAAGCTCACGCGCCGCGCGGATGTGCGTGCGCAGGCGCGCTTCCTGCACCGCGCGCGGCGTGCGCTCGCGATAGAAGTCCAGCCCCGTCTCACCGATCGCAACACAACGCGCATCCTCGGCAAGCGCGCAAAGCGCCTCCACCGTCGGCTCCGTCCCGGCGGATTCATTCGGATGCAGCCCGATCGCATAGCCCCATCCTTGGGCCGCGGCCATCTCTTGCAGCCGCGCCACCTGTCCGGGATGCACGGCAACGAGCAAGGCCCAGACCACACCCGCTTCGCGCATGCGCGCGATCACCGCTTCGCGATCCTTGTCAAACTGCGGAAAGTCCAAATGGCAATGCGTATCTACGACCACCATCGCCGATGCACCTCCAAAAGCAATGCCAAATCCACGCGCGCAGGATGGCCGATTCCCAGCGGATCGGCGAGCACTTGGGGCGCAACCCAGCCATCCACAGCAAGCGCCGCGCCATCAAAGCGCCCATTCTTCGTGTAGTCGCTTGCCACAATCACGCAGGCCAGGCCTGCCGCGCGCGCTGCGGCCAATCCCGCTTCAGAGTCCTCCAGCGCCAGCGCCTCCTCAGGTGATATCCCCAGCCGCCTAAGTGCCTCCGTATAGACATCGGGCGCGGGCTTTTTGCGCCGCACCATGTCGCCTGCGATGCGCACGGCGAAGGTGCCTCGCACATCCTCGGGCAGGATCGCGGCCAAAAGGGTCGCCAGCGCCTCCGGCTGCATCGTCGTGGCGATGGCTTGCACAAGGCCTGCCTCTTTGGCCTCGCGCATGAGCGCCACGACGCCTTCCCGCGCCCGGATGCGGCCTGCGCGCAGGATCTCCTGAAAAATTCTCGTTTTTTCGCGGTGAATCGCGGCGATGTCCTCATCGGAAAGGGCGATCCCGCGGCGGGCGAAATCATAGCGCATGCGCTCCTTGCCGCCTGCGCGCGCGGCCAGCAGTTCCCCATAGGTGGCCTCATCCCATTGCACGGGGAGACCCGCGCGGCGAAAGGCCTCGTTGAAGGCCACGCGATGGCCGTGGCGTTCGGTGTCGGCGATCGTGCCGTCCACATCCCAGATGAGCGCCTTCAATCGCAGGGAATCGTGGGGTAGCCTTCCTTGCATGACGGCCACGGATGCCAGCATTGCCACGCCGGAAACACAAGCGGCGCGGCCTGCGCTCAAGCGCCCGCCGCTGTATCGCGTGATCATGCTCAACGATGACTTCACGCCCATGGACTTCGTCGTGGATCTGCTCATGCGCATCTACCACCATCCGAAGCCCAAGGCCGTGGCGCTCATGCTCAAGGTGCATCACGAGGGGCAGGCCGTGGTGGGCGTGTATCCGCGCGAGATCGCTGAGACCAAGATTGACCAGACGCATCGGGCTAGCCGAGCGGCGGGTCATCCGCTACGATGCCTCATGGAGCCGGAGGAAACGGACGATGAATGAAGCAGCGAAGGAGCGCAAGCGATGGGGATGTTGAGCGACGATCTTGAACGCACGCTCAACGAGGTGTTTCGCATGGCGCATTTGCGCCGTTGCGAATACATCACCGTGGAGCATCTTTTGCTCGGGCTTCTGGACAACCCGCGCGCACGCGAGGTGCTGGAAGCGCTGGATGTGGATATTTCGCTCCTTCGCCGCCAACTTGAGGCCTACATCCGCGAGCATGTGGCGATCCTTCCCGAAGGCGCGGGCGAAACGACGGCCTCGGTCGGCTTTCAGCGCGTGATCCAGCGCGCCGTGATGCATGTGCAGGCCGCAGGCAAAAGCGAGGTGAACGGCGCGCATGTGCTCGCCGCGATCTTTTCGGAAAAGGATTCCTATGCCGTGCACTTCCTCAAGCAGCAGGGGGTGACGCGGCTGGATGTCGTGAGCTACATCGCGCATGGCGAGGTGCGTCGCGAGCGCGCGGCGCGAACACGCGAGCAGCGCGGCCATGCCGCCGCAGGCGCGGCGCACGAGGGACGGCGCGCCAAGGAAGGCTCGGCGCTGGCGCGCTGGTGCGTGGATCTCAACCGCAAGGCGCGCGAGGGCAAGATTGATCCGCTGGTGGGGCGCGAGACTGAGCTTGCGCGTGTCGTGCACATCCTTTGCCGCCGCCGCAAGAACAATCCCGTGCTCGTGGGCGAGCCGGGGGTGGGCAAGACCGCGATCGTGGAAGGGCTGGCGCTCATGATTGAAGAGGGCAAGGCGCCGCCGGCGCTGGCCGAGGCAAAGATCTATGCGCTGGATCTCGGCGCGTTGCTTGCGGGCACGAAGTATCGCGGCGACTTTGAGGAGCGACTCAAGGCCGTGATTGAGGAGCTGCGCGGCGATCCGCACGCGATTCTCTTCATTGACGAGATCCACACGATCATCGGCGCCGGCGCGGCCTCAGGCGGCGCCTTGGATGCCTCCAACCTGCTCAAGCCCGCCTTGGCCAGCGGCGACATCCGCTGCATCGGCGCCACGACCTACCAGGAATACCGGCATGTGTTTGAAAAGGATCGGGCGCTTTCGCGCCGCTTCCAAAAGGTGGATGTGCCCGAGCCGAGCGAGGAAGAAGCATTGCAAATCCTGCGCGGGTTGCAGCCGAAGCTGGAGGCGCATCACGGCGTGCGCTACAGCCGCGCCGCCGTGGAGGCCGCGGTCAAGCTTGCCAAGCGCCATTTGCACGAGCGCCGGCTTCCCGATTCGGCCATTGATGTGCTGGACGAGGCCGGCGCTGCCGTGCGCGCGCGCGGCGAGGGCAGCAAAAAGCGCCGCATTACGGTGGCGGACATTGAGCGGACGGTGGCGACGATGGCGCGCATTCCCGTGCGGCAGGTCACGGCCGAGGACAAAAAGTTCCTCGCCACCCTGGAGCGCGATCTCAAGCTCGTCGTCTTCGGCCAGGACGAGGCGATTGAGCAGCTCGCCGCCGCGATCAAGCTTGCACGCGCAGGCCTCAAGCATCCCGAGCGGCCCATCGGCAGCTTTCTCTTCGTGGGCCCCACGGGGGTCGGCAAGACCGAGGTGGCCCGGCAGCTTGCGCGGCTCATGGGCGTGGAGCTCATCCGCTTTGACATGTCCGAGTACCAGGAGCCGCACACGGTCTCGCGGCTCATCGGCGCACCGCCGGGCTATGTGGGCTTTGATCAGGGCGGGTTGCTCACCGAGGCCGTGATCCAGCATCCGCATGCGGTGCTGCTCTTGGACGAGATTGAGAAAGCGCATCCCGATCTCTTCAACCTGCTGTTGCAGGTCATGGATCATGGGAAGCTTACGGACAACAACGGGCGCAGCGCCGATTTCCGCCACATCGTGCTCATCATGACGAGCAATGTCGGCGCCTTTGAGATGCAGCAAAACGCGATCGGCTTCACCGATGCGGCGGACGCCGCCGAGCATCGCGCGGAAGCGGCGCTTAGGCGCGTGTTTCCGCCTGAGTTCCGCAATCGGCTGGATGCGATCATTCGCTTCAAGCCGCTTTCGCGCGAGGTCGTGCTGCATGTCGTGGACAAGCTCATCGCTGAGCTGGAAGCGCAGCTTGCCGACAAGCGCGTGCAGATTGAGCTTGCGGAAGAGGCGCGCGCGTGGCTCGCTGAGCGCGGCTATGACGAAAAAATGGGCGCGAGGCCCTTGGCGCGGCTCATCCAGCAGGAGATCAAGCGGCCATTGGCCGATGCGATCCTCTTCGGTCCGCTTGCGCGCGGCGGGCGCGTGCGCGTGGAGGTGGAGGACGGCGCCTTGCGCTTTGTGTTTCCTGAAGAAACCGTCGGCGCCTGAATGGATGTCATCGCCTGGCTTGCCGAGCGGCGCATCCGCGAGGCGATGGAAGCGGGCGCATTTGACGATCTGGAAGGCATGGGAAGGCCTATCCGTTTGGATGAGGACGACGATCCGTTCGTGCCGCCCGAGCTTCGGCTTGCCTATCGCATCCTCAAGCGCGGCGGCTACATCCCGCCGGAGGTGCAACTGCGCAAGGAAATCCATTCGCTTGCGGAGCTTTTGGCCTGCGCAGCCGAGGACGAACGCCCCGTGCTGGCCAGGCGCTTGCAGGCGCTTGTGGCGCGCCTGGCGATGCAACGGCCCGATCGGCCCGCGCATCTGGATGAGGCCTATCTTGCCCGCCTGAACGAACGCTTCACGCGCTAGCCTTCTTCCCATGTGGATTGAGCCGCCCGTGGATCTTTCTGCGCTTCCCGAGGAGCCGGGTGTCTATCGCATGCTGAACGCCCGGCGCGAGGTGCTCTATGTCGGCAAGGCGCGCAACCTGAGAAAACGCGTAGCGAGCTACTTTCAGCGCCGGCCCGATTCGCCGCGCATCGCGGCGATGGTGCAGCAGGTGGCCG
>WFOX01000078.1 GCA_015487905.1 Mariprofundales bacterium | reverse complement strand
TTTTTTGTTGCGCATAGGGAGATGGATGCTAAATGTGCAAGGGGAGGAATGGCGTTCGCTTTTTCAGATTGGCAAGAGAATGCGAGACTGAAAGCGCCCGATGGCGGAAGAACAGGGGCTCCGCGCTGCTTCCGGACGGCTCCCAGCCGGGGTATTAGAACATGCCGTCTAGCGAGTGGCTAAAAGCGCTTTTGGCAATCCATGCAATAAGCCCGTCCTCCAAAGCGCCCTTTCCGCTCAAAGCAATACGCGGCAACGCGCGCTGATATACTCTTTCCACAACCAGCGCAGTAGTATTTTGACGAGCCCTGGTAGGGATTGCCTTTTTGATTTTTTCGCTCCTTTTTAGCGGACTGGCCTCTTTTTTCCTGACCTTTTTCTTTGGCCGACACCTGACCTTTCGGGCGCAAGTCGCTCTTTGAGAGGCCGAAGATTTCCATGTAGTTCACTTGAGCGTTTTCGTGTAGCGCTGCAATTTGCTCGGCAAATGCGCGTAACGTTTCACTAGAAATCAACTTGAACGTGTCTAGAACCACCGAAGTATTGCTTCTATTTTCATAGCGCTTGTCATACCAACTCCGAAACTGATCGGCTTTTACGATGTTGAACTCTTTTTGCCAGCGACGATCGGCTACGAGATAGCACCGTGGATGAAGAACCACAACAGGGATATATCTGATGGGGAGGGGAAGCCCCATGCGTTTGGGGGAAAGATCGCGAGATTCAATCATCAATTTCAAGATCTGGATGTGCCTTCTTGCTTGTTCCCAAGGAGAAGGGATGCCAATGGAACGGTTTTTGTAATGTGCCACGAAAGAGCCATCGGGACGGATCTCTATCTTTCCCGTAAGCAACTTGGTCTCCAAAACATAGCAATCCAAAAGACGGTTGATCAAAATATGGTCAATTTGAGCTGTTCGCTCTCCGTGTCGGATGCGAAGATCGTGTAAGACGGCTACATTTTGGCTTTCAGCAAAATCAAAGTCCAAATAGTAGGCTGTGTCCTTTTCACCTTTGATACCGCGTTGCAGCCGTCGCCATTCGTCTTCCACGAGCCAGCGCTTATCCTCGGGGAGATCAAAGCGCTCCCGTAGAATCTGAAGTTCTAGCAAGCGAGTATTGTCTGGCCTCCATGGCTTGACGATCATCGCGCTTCCTCCCAGTTGCGCTGAACCTACCGAAAGCACATCTCTACGAAAATTGCTTGCCTATAAAATGAGAATGAATATCATTCTCGGCATGCGGATGACGGCGCAGCGGCGGGCGGTGCTCGCGCTCATAGAGGCGGAGCCCAAGCGCCATTGGAGTGCGGAGGAGGTCGCCGAAGCCTTGCGCGCAGAAGGCGTGCGCATCGGCGTGGCCACGGTCTATCGCGCGCTTGCGGCCTTGGAAGCGGAAGGGCATCTCGTGTCCGTGCAATGGCACGGCAAGCGGCGCTACGAAAGCGCGCAAAAGGCGCATCACGATCATCTCGTTTGCGAACGCTGCGGGCGCGTGGAGGAGTTTTGCGATCCTGCGATTGAAGAAAAGCAAGAAAAGGCCGCGCGCGCTCGCGGGTTTCGCCTTACGGGTCATCAGCTCGTGCTCTTTGGGATCTGCGCGGCCTGCCAGGAGGGCGAAGGTGCTTGACGCAGCGCTCATTATGTTTCGCGAAACCTTGGAAATGGCGCTCGTGCTCGGCGTGCTGCTCGCAGCCGTGCGTGGGATCGCGCGCGCGCGTCTGGCGGTGTGGGTTGGGGCGGCGGCAGGGGCGATTCTTGCCGCATTGTTAGGCGTGTTCATGGAAAACCTTGAGGCATCGCTGCAAGGCAATGGTGAGTTCGTCTTTCACGCCTGCGTGCTTGCGATGGCAAGCGTCCTGCTTGGCTGGACGGTGGTGTGGATGCAGCAGCATGGGCGCGAGTTGGCCGCGAAGTTGCGCGCAAAAGGAGAGGCCGTGGCGCGCGCAGAAGCGCCTGTGTGGGCGCTTGCGGGTGCAAGCTTTGCCGCCGTAAGCCGCGAAGGATCAGAGGCCGCGTTTTTTCTCTTCTCGGCCGCGCAGGCAAGCGGCGCGGAAGCGGTGGAGATGACGATGGGCGGTGTGCTCGGCACGCTTGCTGCCGCCACATTGGGGGTGCTGCTGTATCTGGGCATCGTGCGCTTGCCCGTGGGTAAAGCGCTTGCCGTGACCGGTTGGCTGCTCGTGTTCATCGCCGCCGGTATGGCTTCGCAGGCCGCTTGGAATCTCGTGCTCGTGGGCTGGTTGCCTTCGTTGGGCGGGCCTGTATGGGATACGAGCGATTGGCTTGCCAAGGATAGTTCGCTCGGCACCTTGTTGCGCGTCCTCGTGGGCTATGACGACAGCCCCAGCCCGATGCAGTTGCTCGTGTTTTTTGTGGCGCTTGCGATGCTCGTGTGGGTGAATCTGCGCGCGTCAGCCAAGCGCGCGCACGAAGCGCGTTAGCGCCTCCTCCAACTCCTCGTCCGCAACGGCATAGGAGATCCGCACGCATCCCGGCGCGCCGAAGGCCGATCCCGGCACGACGGCCACGCCTTCCTCTTCCAACAAGCGCGTGCAAAAGGCCACATCGTCTTCGTTTTGCAAACGCGCGGAGAGATCCGGAAAGGCGTAAAACGCGCCTTCGGGCTTAGGAAGGCGCACCCCGTCTATGCCGCCAAGCACCTCCAGCACGCGATTGCGTCGCCGCGCAAATGCCTCGCACATCTCGGCGATGCCATCGTCCTCGCTTTGGATTGCGGCAAGCGCCATGCGCTGCGCGATCGCGCAGGTGTTGGAGGTGCTTTGTCCTTGGATGGCGGCCATCACGCGCATCAGCGGCTTGGGCCCAATCGCAAAGCCCACGCGCAGGCCGGTCATGCGATAGGCCTTGGAAGCACCGTCTATGATCACCGTGCGCTCGGCAAGATCCGGCGCCACTTGCACGATGGAAGCGTGCTGCGCACCATCAAAGAGGATTTTGCGATAAATCTCGTCGCTTACGATCCACACGCGCGGATGTGCGCGCAATACCTCGGAAAGCGCGCCCAACTCCTCGGCTGTGTAGCGCATGCCGGTGGGGTTGGAGGGGGAGTTGAGCACGAACAGGCGCGTGCGCGGCGTGATGGCTGCGGCCAGCGCCTCAGGTGAGAGCTTAAAGTGCGCCTCCGCCTGCGTGGGCACGATCACGGGCCTTGCGCCGGCCAAGCGCGCCATCTCCGGATAGCTCACCCAGTAAGGCGCAGGGATCACGACCTCATCGCCGGAATCCAGCAGCGCCAGCATCAGGTTGAACAAGGCTTGCTTGCCGCCCACTGTGATCACGACCTCATCCGCGCTGCAAGCGATGCCGAGCTCGCGCTGCATCATCGCAGCCACGGCCTTGCGCAGCTCGGGAATGCCTGCGGCCGGCGTATAACGCGTGAAGCCCTCATCCAGCGCTTCGTGCCCTGCGGCAAGCGCCGCCTTCGGCGGAGGAAAGTCCGGCTCGCCCACGGCAAGCGAGATCACATGCCGCCCTTGCCGACGCAACTCCGCCGCGCGAGCGTTCAAAGCCAGCGTGGCGGAGGGTCTGAGGTCGCGCACCCGCGCTGCCCATGCCATGCCGCCAATCATGAGGAGGGGGCGCACGAGGCGCAAGTTTTAGGTTTTCTTCACCTTTGCGCGCAAGGATTGCAAGCTGCAAGGAGGCGTTGTGAGCGAGCATCGCGAAATCCCGTTCAACTATACCTCCTACACCGATCGCGAAATCGTCCTGAGACTGCTGGGAGAAGAGGCCTGGGACGATCTCAATGTGTTGCGCAGCCAAAGGCGCACGGGGCGCTCTGCGCGCATGCTGTTTGAGGTGCTCGGCGATGTTTGGCTTGCGGAGCGCAACGCCTTCGTGCGGCACGAGCTTGTGCACGACCGCGCCCGCCGCGAGGCGATGCGCGCGCGCCACCGCGCGCGCGTGCAATGGATCATTGACCATGCCGAGGGCAACGAGCGCGCGCTCAAAATCGCCGCCCGCACAAGCGAAATGCTCAATCGTTTTTATGCGGAACTTGAGCAAACGCCCAAGCTGCAAGAAAAGGTGAAAAAAGCCTTCGCGCGCCACACGCATCCTGCAAACATCCACTTTGATCCTTACACGCTCACGCATCATGCCACCGACGCCACCGACTGGCGCGCCTATCTTCCGTTTTGCGTGCTCACGCCGGATGAGGCGCGCGAGCTGCCGGGAATCGTGCGCACGGCGCGCAAGCTGGGGCTCAAGCTCATCCCGCGCGGCGGCGGCACGGGGCTTTGCGGCGGCTCCGTGCCCTTGGACGCAAAAAGCGTGGTCGTGAATCTCGAAAAGCTGGATTGGATTGGAGAGGTGGAGTTTCGCGACATCGGCAAAAAAGGGAGGGCGCCGACGATCGCAGCCGGCGCAGGCGCGGTCACAGGCCGCGTGATGGAGCGCGCAAAGCCCTATGTGTTTGCCACCGATCCGACGAGCCTTTGGGCCTGCACGATCGGCGGCAATGTCGCCACAAATGCCGGCGGCAAGCACGCCGTCATTTGGGGCACATGCCTGGACAATCTGCTTTCTTGGAAGATGGTGACGCCGGAAGGGCACTTTTTGGAAGTAGAACGATTGGATCACAACCTCGGCAAGATCCACGAAGAAGAAACCGTGCGCTTTCGCCTGCGCTGGACGGACGAAACCGGCAACCCATTGCGGGAGGAGGAGCTTGCGCTGCCCGGGCGCGCATTTCGCAAGGAGGGCTTAGGCAAGGATGTGACGCGCAAGGCGCTTGGCGGGCTTCCTGGCGTGCAAAAGGAGGGCACCGACGGCTTTATCGTGGAAGCGCGGTTCGTGCTCCACGAGCGCTTTCCCCACACGCGCACGGTGTGTTGTGAGTTTTTCGGCCACGATCTCGCCGAGGGCGCGCGCGCGATCCGCGAGATCAAGGCGTATGTGGAAAATGCAGAAGGCGTGGTGCTGGAGGGCTTAGAGCACTTTGATCAGCGCTACGCCAAGGCCATTGACTATGCCGTCAAATTCGCGCGCGGCGAGCTTCCCAAGGCCGTGCTGCTCGTGGATGTCTCAGGGCACGACGAGCGCCGCGTGGCTGAGGTCGCGAACGAAATTTGTCGGCTTGCGCGCGAAGCAGGCGGCGAGGGTTTCGTGGCCGTCTCCGCCGAGGATCGCGCGCGCTTTTGGAGTGATCGCGCGCGTCTATCCGCGATCGCCAAGCACACGCGTGCATTCAAGCTCAACGAAGATGTCGTGATCCCGCTAGAACGCCTTGCTGAATATGAGGATTTTGTGGAGCGGCTCAACATTGAGTTCTCCATAGACAACAAGCTGGAAGCGCTGGAGCGCATTCGCGGCGTGCTCGCAGAGGCGCGCGCGCAAGCGCAAGGGGATCGGTTGGAGCGCGCGCAGGTGGGTGCAGGCGACGATGTGTATTTCGTGCATAAGCTGGATGCGGCATTGGCGCTTGTGGGCCGCGTGCGCGAGCGCTGGCGCAGGTTTTTGCGCGCGCTGGATCGGCCGGCGCGCGAAGTGGCGGAACTGCTGGACGGCGTGGCGTTTGCGCCTGAAGAGCCGCTTTGGCGCGTGATTCAGCGCGGGGATTTGCGCATTTCGTATCGGCGCGAGGTGGAGGCGGCGCTCATCAAGCTGCTTGCCGGGCATGAGGCCGTGATGGAGGCCGTGCGCAAGGCGCATGCAAAAGCGCTCTCAGGCCGCGTGGTCATCGCCACGCACATGCATGCTGGCGACGGCAATGTGCATACGAACATCCCCGTAAATTCAGACGATGCGGCCATGATGCGCCGTGCATGGC
>WFOX01000077.1 GCA_015487905.1 Mariprofundales bacterium | reverse complement strand
GCGGGCTTTGGGCGCTGGGGGGCGTTTTCCGCGCTTGAGCTTGCGGAGCACCGCGCCGTGTGGCGCGTGGATTTTGAGGCGCCGATGGCGCTCGTGCATGCCTTGCTGCCTGAGCTGCGCAAGCGGCGGGGATTCATCGTGCAGGTAAGCTCCCTTGCGGGTGAAACGCCGCTTCCGTGGATGGCCAGCTACGGCGCGGCGAAGGCGGCGCTCACCAGCCTTTCCGAGGCCTTGCGGGCGGAAGTGGGCAAGGAAATCACGATCGTCACGCTTGCGCCGGGGCCTTCGCCCACCGGTTTTCGCAAGGTATCCGGTTATGCCGGCGCGGCCGGGCGCTGGTTCTCCACGCCGCCTGCGCGCGTCGTGGATGCTTGCCTGCGCGCCTTGGATCGGGGCGGTGGCTTCGTGGTGCCGGGATGGCGGCATAAGCTGCTCTTTGCGCTGCAACACCTCGTGCCGCGGGCGCTTGCAGCGCGCATCGCGCAGCGGCGGCTTGCCCGGCGATGATGCGTTCGGTGCTCTGGCGCTGGCTGCTTGCGCACTTTGCGGCGCGCATGGCGCTCGTGGGCGCGGCCATGCTCGGGCTTTATGCGCTGGGTGAGGTCTTTGACAAGGTGCGCTATTTGGATGCGCAATTTACGGCCGGCAAGCTCGTGGAGTTCGTGCTGCTGCGCGCACCAGGCGTGTTTGCGCGCTATGCGCCGCTGATCGTGCTTTTCGGCGCCTTCATTGCGCTCGTGGAGCTTGCCATGCGGCGCGAAAGTATCGCGCTGCGCGCGGTGGGCGTGGGCCCTAGGCGGGCGCTTGCGCCTTTGGGGCTTGTCGCAGGCCTCGTGGGGCTTGGCGCCTTTGCGCTCGGCGAGTGGACGCTTCCAGCCGCCAAGCGTGCCGCGCGCATGGAGCGCGTGCTCATCCATCACGCCAAGCTCGTGCCCTCCACGAGCCGTTGGCTGCACGACGGCCGTCGCTTCTTCCGCATCACGCCGCTGGGCGAAGGCGTATTCCGCGTGCGCGTGCTGGAAGTGGATCGTGAAGGGCATTGGCGGCGATGGTTGGAGGCCGAGCGCGCGCGCTATGCGCATGATGCATGGACGCTTTGGAAGGTGCGCATGCAAACGCCTGCGCCTGAGGGCGGCGTGCGCGAGCTCAAGCTGCCGCGCCTGCGGCTTGCCTCGCGCGCATCCCCTGGCGCCACGAAGCCCCCGCCGCCCAGCCTCATGCGCTTTGGCGAGCTTCGTCGCTACATCCGCTTGCTGGAAGAGGCGGGCGTGCCTGCTGAAAGCTACCGCTTTGCTTGGCACCGCCGTCTTGCCGTGCCGCTGGAAGCGCTTGCCGCCGCGCTTGCGGCGTTTGCGCTGGCGTTTCACCTGCATCCGCGCGCGGGCGGCATCACGCTCGCCATTGCAGGCGCGCTTGCCGCCGCGCTGTGGCTTGTTGTCAGCGCGCAGCTTGCAAGCCTGTTGGGCGGCGCCGGTGCCTGGCCCGCGTGGTTTGCGGCCTATTGGCCCGCAGCCGTGCTCGCGCTCACCGCAGGCGGGATATTGCTGCGCAGAGAAGGCTATTGATGCTCCGCCGCACCCTCCGCATCGCCGCGGATCGTTTTGACGGCTTCTTCGCCTGCGATCTTGCGCACGGCCTCAATCGCGTGCGCAAGCTTGCGTTGCACGCAGGCATAAAGCGCAGCATTGAAGTCCGGATAGCGCCGCCGCCAGGCCTCAATCATCTCCGTATCAATCGCAAGCGCTTTGAGCGGCGTGGTGGCGCGCACGGTGGCCGCCTGAGGCCTGCGCGTAACGAGCGAGACCTCCCCTGCCTCGTCGCCTGGGCCCAGCCGCGCAAAGACGATGCGTTCGTTCGGATTCTGGGGATGCCGCATGGAGGCCTCGGCCTCGCCCTGCACGATCAAAAACACCCACGGAAGCGGCGCGCCACCCTCTTCGCAGAGCAGCTCGCCGCGCATCAAGCGCTCCATGCGCGCATTGAAGAGCAGCACCTCGCGCACGGGCAGCGGAAGCTTGGAAAAAACGGGATTGACGGCGATGGCCGTGGCGGCCTGCCGCCGCTCGGCGACTTGGTGCAAAAGCCTCGCAAACTGCTCGTTGCGCGAAACAAGCTCGCGGACGATGGGCGCGGACACGCGCGCAAGCACGCATGGATCCGTCGTACGCACCTCCGCCCCTGCAGGCGCATCAAAAAGGATGGACGCTTCCCCGAAAAAGTCGCCGGGGCCGATGGTGGCGACCTCAAAAATCTCGCCGCGATGCCGTTTGAGCACGCGCAAAAAGCCGTCCAACACGAAGTAAAGAAAGTCTCCCTTTTGCCCCTCGGCGATCACGGGCACATCCGCAGCGAGCTGCTCCCGCTCGGCCGAAACCGCCAGCAAGCGCAGCTCATCCTCGCGCAGCACGGCAAGCGACGGAAAGCGCTTGCGCGAAAGCCCTTGTTCCGTCATCGCGAAGAGTATGGAACGCTTGCGCGCGCTTCGCAAATGGGAGGCCCATGTGCCTGAGATGCCGGAAGTGGAAACGATCCGTCGTATGTTGGCACCGCTTGTGGAAAACGCAGTGCTTCTTCGCGCGCGCACATCCGGAAAGCCCCTGCGCACGCCCGTGCCGGACTTCACACCACTTTGCGGCCTGCGCTTGCAGCGCCTCGCGCGTCGCGGCAAGTGGCTGCTTTGGCATTTCGCCAACGGGCAAGTGCTCATGCAGCACCTTGGCATGAGCGGCGCGTGGTTTCCGCTTGCCCATGCACCCCCGCAGCATCGGCATCTTGAGCTCGTTTGGGAAGATGCCGCACTCGTCTATTGCGATCCGCGCCGCTTCGGCATGCTCGTGCTCACCGATGCGCGCAAGGCCGAGGCGCGGCTTGCCACGCTTGGGCCGGAGCCGCTTTCGGTGGACGAAGAGGCGCTCATCGCGCGCGCTGGAGCAAGCCGCCGCGCATTGCATACGGCCTTGCTGGACGAACGCATCGTGGCCGGCATCGGCAACATTTATGCAAACGAGGCCTGTTTCCGCGCGCGCTTGGATCCGCGCACGCCTTGCCGAATGCTTGCACGCGCCCACTGGCGGCGGCTTGCGCAGGCGATCCGCGCCACGATTTGCGATGCGCTTGCCGCAGGCGGCACCACGATCCAAAGCTTTTTGCATCCGGACGGCAAGCCCGGCTACTTCGCGCAGCAGCTCGCCGTTTATGGACGCGCGGGCAAGCCTTGCCTGCGCTGCGGAACACCTGTGCAACGCTGGCGCCTTGGCGGACGATCGGTGTTCGCATGCCCGCGCTGCCAGCAGGCGCCTGCGCGCACTGCTAGCATCGTGCGCCCCGCGAAGGAGGAGCAAGGTGAAAGCGCGCATTGAGCAAGCATTGCAAGCGGCCGTGGAAACCCTTTGGCGCGAGGCGGGCCAGGATGGCGAACCGCCCGCCGTGCGCCTGGAACAACCCAAACGCGCCGAGCACGGCGATTGGGCAAGCGCCATCGCCTTGCAGCTTGCAGGCAGGCTCGGCAGGCCGCCGCGCGAAATCGCCGAGCGGATTCAGGCGCTAGGCGCATGGCCGCCCGAGGTGGAGGCCGTGGAAATCGCAGGCCCGGGCTTTCTCAACTTCCGCATCGCAAAGGGCGCGCAATTTTCGGTGCTCAAAGAGGCGCTCGCCGATGCCGCCTTCGGCATGCCCAATCTCGGGCGCGGGCGGCGCGTGTGTTTGGAGTTCGTCTCGGCGAACCCCACAGGCCCCTTGCATGTGGGCCACGGGCGCGGCGCCGTCGTCGGCGATGCGCTGGCACGCATCCTCGCCGCCGCGGGCTGGGATGTGCATCGCGAGTATTACATCAACGATGCGGGCCGCCAGGTGGAAATCCTTGCCGATACGCTTTGGTGGCGCATGGGCGAGCTTGCGGGCGCGCCCATTCCGGAACCTGAGGAGGCCTATCGCGGCGAGTATGTGAAGGAGATCGCGCGCGATGCGCTTGCCGAGAAGCCCTTTGCGGCCTGGGCCGAGATGGAGGAGCGGGCGCGCAAAGAGAAGCTCGCCCGCTTCGCCGTGGATTGGAACATGCGCGAGATCCGCGCCACATTGGACATGCTCGGGATTGCGTTTGACGCATACATCTCCGAGCGCGCCTTGCACGAACAGGGCGCCGTGCAAAAGGCCGTGGAGAAACTGCGCGCGCTGG
>WFOX01000076.1 GCA_015487905.1 Mariprofundales bacterium | reverse complement strand
GCGGGCATGGATGCGGTGCTGCTTTTGCGTTTTACAAAAGAGCTTGCGGCGATGCCGGCTGAGGCCTTCATCCGCAGGCTGCACGCGGCCTTGCGCTTTCGGCATTTGCATGTGGGCTATGACTTCGCCTTCGGGCAGGGGCGGCGCGGCGATGCGCGGCTTTTGGCGCGGCTCGGCGAGGAGCTCGGCTTTGCGACAACACAAGCCGCGCCGTTTGCCAAGCTCGGGGCGGTCGTGTCCTCCAGCCGCATCCGCTCGGCCGTGGAGGCGGCGGACTTTGCGCTTGCCGAGGCCTTGCTCGGCCGGCCCTACACGATCTCAGGCCATGTGGGCCGCGGCGACCAGCGCGGCAGGCTGCTCGGCTTTCCGACCGCGAATCTGGATCCCACAGGGCTTGCGCATCCGCCGCCGGGTGTGTATGCCGTGCGCGCTTGGACGCGCAAGCAGCGCTGGAATGGCGCGGCCTATCTCGGCTATCGGCCCACCTTCGGCGGCAGAAGGCTCGTATTGGAAGTGCATCTCTTTGACGATCATCCCGAGCTTTACAAGCAGCGCCTCACCGTGGCGTTTGTCGCGCGCATCCGCGAAGACCGCGCCTTTGCGTCCAAGGACGAGCTCATTGCGCAGATCGTCGCCGATTGCGAGGCCGCGCGCCGCGTATTGGAAAAGGCGCATTAGCTCATCTTCGCCTTGCGCGCGCAGCGTGCGCGCGCCATGCTGAGCGCATGGGCTACATGCAAAACGGCCGGTGGGTGCGTGAGGATGCGCCGCCTGCCGATGCCGAAAGGCGCTTCGTGCGCGCGCCTACGCGCTTTCGGCGGCGCATCGGCGAGGACGCATTTGCGCCTGCGCGCGGGCGCTATCGGCTTATCGTCTCCGCCGCATGCCCTTGGGCGCATCGCACGCTCATCATGCGCAGGCTCAAGGGATTGGAGCAGGTGGTGGGGGTGTGTTTCGTCGCGCCCGTGTGTGATGAGGACGGCTGGCGCTTTGATCCGCCGGAGCCGCGCTATGGCTTTCGGCGCCTGTATGAGCTTTATGCGCATGCCGATCCGCATTACACGGGCCGCGTGTCCGTGCCCGTGCTTTGGGATGATGCGCGCGAAACGATCGTGAACAACGAATCGGCTGAGATCGTGCGCATGCTGGATCACGACTTCGGCGCGCTTGGCATATCTGCGGACTACGCGCCTAAAGAACTCCTTGGCGAGCTGGATGCGCTTTGCGATTGGATGCAGGAGCATGTGAACAACGGCGTGTATCGCTGCGGCTTTGCGCGCACGCAAGAGGCTTATGAAGAGGCCGTGCGCGATCTTTTTGCCGCGCTGGATCGTCTGGAAGCGCGCTTGCAAAGCCAGGGGCCGTTTTTGTTCGGCGCACGCCTGACCGAGGCCGATGTGCGCTTGTTTCCAACGCTTGTGCGCTTTGACGCCGTCTATTATGGGTTGTTTCGCTGCAATCTCAGGCATCTTTATGAGTATCCGGCTTTGTTTGCCTATGTGCGGCGGCTTTGGCGCATTCCGGCCTTTCGCGAGACCACGGATCTCGTGGCGATCAAGCAGCATTACTACAAAAGCCTTCGCATGCTCAATCCCAGCGGCATCGTGCCCGCAGGGCCTCGGGTTTCGTTTGCCGCGCCTGGGAAGTCCATGCACGCGGATGTGCCGCACTTTGAGGATTGCTGCGTGTGCGAGCCTGAACCGCGCTGGCAAAGGCTTACCGAGGGCTAATCCAAGATCGCGCCGCCCGAAAAGAGGTGATGCAAAAGCCCGGAGAGTGAGGCGGGTTCGTGGGCGAAGGTGAGATGCCAAAGCCCGTCTTGGCCGCGGACAAGTGAGATCTTGCGGATGTGGCGTCCGTGGGCGACACGCCGCAAATGGCGCAGAAGATCCAATGCCGCTCGTTTCGTGTGCGTGCGGCAGCAGCGCGTGCGCTTAAGCTTCCCTGTGCGCAAAAACGCTTGGATTTCCTCGCTAAGCGGCAGCAGCAGGGCCTTGCCTAGGGCTTCGGCATAGGCTTCGGGGGCCTTGCCGGTTTCCGCAAGTGCAAGCGCAAGGCGCAAAAGGCGATTCGTGAAGTATTCGGCGGGCAGCTCGGCAAGGTCGGGTGCACCGACGGCCAGATCGCGCAGGGATGTCGCCGCGGGCGTGTATTTGACCATGCGCGTGCCCATCTCGTTTTTGAAGACGATTCCTTCGCGGCCTTCTTGCTCATAGCGGGCCAAAATCGCATATAACCGATCCACATCGGCGGCGCAAAAACAGCCGAGGCGCTGCACGGTGGGGATGCCGAAGCGCTCGCAAAGCGCATAGAAGTCCTTGCGCGGCACAAAACCCGGTGCGCCGATGCGCATGGCGTCAAACGCGAAGGGTTGCGCATCCTCGTGCACGAAGGGCGGGGAGGCGTCCGCATAGGGCGTTTCCGGGCCTGCGACTTCCAAACAAAGCACAAGTTCAGGATTTTCATGAAAAGGTGCCGCCGAAAGCCAATGGTGCACGCGGTCCGTGGTGTAGGGACAGGGAAAACCGCCGCGCGTGAAGGCAAGGAGCTTTTCGCGCCAGCGGATCACGCGCACATTGTAGCCGTCCACCTTTTCCTCGGCCCAGAACGGGTCTTGGCCGAAGTGGGCGGCAAGCCCTTGGGCGAGATGCAAAATGCGGCCGATGCGCGGATAGCCGTAAAGCAGGCGTCCGTCGGGAAGCTGCACCGTGCCGCGCGGGATTGCGCCATCATCGTCGCGCCAGCGGATGAAGCGCTCGGAACCGAAAAAGACCTCTTCGGTGATGTCTTTTTTCGTCATATAAACATCCTAGCGCGCAAGGTGCAGGCAAAGAAAAGGGGCGGCATCTGCCGCCCCGTCGGGTTGCGTGCAAGGACGGGTTAGATCTTGCCGCGCGCGACCGCGTCAAAGAGGGCCTTGGCGGCCTCGTCCTCGTGGCCCTTGATCATCTTCTTATACTGGCCGGTCATCAGCCCCGCCTTGCTCTTCCACTTGGGCTCCTTCTGGATCATCTTGCGATCCTCAACCTTAAAGCCGCTCTTGAACACGGCGGCGAGCGCCTCGGCGCTGCCATAGGCCTCGGCGACCTTCTTCCAGGCCGGGCCGGCCTTGTCCTTGTTCACGGCATGGCAGGCCTTGCACCTCTTCACATTGAAGCCGCCCGCCTGCGCCGGCATGGCCACGCCAAGGCCGAGCGCGCATGCGGCTGCGAGCACGAGTGCCTTCTTCATCGTTTCTCCTCCTCGCTTGGGATTTGCGCGTGTTGCTGCCCTCGCGCAAGCGCGATGTCAACCTTTTGCGCAATAAGGTTGAGGCATCGGCTCAACGCGAGATCTCCTTGAGCTTGGCGATCACCTCGTCCTGCGCTTTCGGATCGCAAACCTTCTGCGGCGGCATCTTCGTCTTCGCATCGGGATTGCCCGTGAACTCCTTGATCGCCTTCTTG
>WFOX01000075.1 GCA_015487905.1 Mariprofundales bacterium | reverse complement strand
TCTTCGGCGTGGTGATGCTCGCCTGGATCCTCTGGGATGTGATCGCCAAGGGCGCATCCGCGCTTTCCATTTCCTTCTTCACCGAACCCACGCCGCCGCCCGGCGAAGAAGATGGCGGCATGGGCAACGCGATTCTGGGCACGCTCAAGATGACGGGTGCAGCGGCGCTTCTTGCCGCGCCCATCGGGATTCTCGTCGGCATCTATCTCTCCGAGTTCGGGCGCGAGGAGCGCTTCGGCGAGATCGTGCGGCGCACGCTGGATGTGCTCGTCTCCGCCCCGTCCATCGTGATCGGCGTCTTCGTCTATCTCGCGCTCGTGCGCCCTTTGGGGCACTTTTCGGGCTGGGCAGGTGCTGTGGCCTTGGCGATCATCATGCTGCCTGTGATCGCGCGCACGACCGAGGAGATGCTGCATCTGGCCGGCCCCGAGATGCGCGAGGCGGCGCTTGCGCTTGGCGCCCCCTACTGGCGCATGCTCTTTTCGGTGGTCTTGCGCGCGACCCGCGCAGGCGTGATCACAGGCGTGATGCTTGCGCTTGCGCGCGCCGCAGGCGAAACCGCGCCGTTGCTCTTTACGGCGCTCAACAGCCCCTATTGGCCGGAAAGCCTCACCGAGCCGACCGCGAATCTTACGGTGACGATCTTCAACTTCGCGATGAGTCCCTATGAGAGCTGGCAAACGCTTGCCTGGGGCGGGGCGTTTCTCATCACGGTGGGCGTGCTTGCCGTGACCGTGCTCGTGCGCATCCTTTTCCGTCAAGGAGGGCGGGATTGAGCGAGGCACCGCGCATCAAGATTGAGGTGAAGAACCTTTCCTTTTGGTATGGCGACAAGCAGGTGCTCTTTGACAACACCTTGCCGATTTACGCCAACCGCGTGACCGCCTTCATCGGCCCCTCAGGCTGCGGCAAATCCACGCACATCCGCTGCTACAACCGCATCTTTGAGCTTTACCGCGGCCATCGCGCTGCGGGCGAGATCCTTTTGGACGGCGTCAATGTGCTGGATCCGAAGGCCATGGATGCGCTCAGCCTGCGCCGGCGCATCGGCATGATCTTCCAAAAGCCCACACCCTTTCCGATGTCCATCTTTGACAATGTCGCCTATGGATTGCGCTTGGACGGCAAGATCCCCAAAAGCGAGCTGGAAGGGCGCGTGGAGGAGGCGCTCAAGGCCGCCGCGCTTTGGGATGAGGTGAAGGACAAGCTCAAGCAGCCTGGTGCAGCGCTCTCAGGCGGGCAGCAGCAGCGGCTGTGCATCGCGCGCGCGCTTGCCGTGGAGCCGGAGGTGCTTTTGATGGATGAGCCTTGCTCGGCGCTGGATCCGATCGCGACCGCCAAGATTGAGGAGCTCATTGACGAGCTCAAAAGCCGGCTTACGATCGTGATCGTCACGCACAACATGCAGCAGGCCGCGCGCGTATCGCAATACACGGCCTTTTTCTACATGGGTCGGGTCGTGGAGTTCGGCAAGACCGAGCAGATCTTCACCACGCCACGCGAGAAGCAAACCGAAGACTACATCACGGGCCGCTTCGGCTAGCGCGGGAGGCAGGCGATGACCGAGCACACCTTGCGACGCTTTGAAGACGAGCTCAACGAGCTGCGCGAAAAGGTGCTTGCGATGGGCGGGATGGTGGAAAAGGCCATCGCGCGCGCGATGCGCGCGATCCGCGAGGGCGATGAGGCGCGCGCAAGAAAGGTCATTGAACGCGATCGCGCGATCAATGCGTTGGAAGTCGCCACCGACGAAACCGCGCGGCGCATCATCGCGCTTTGGCAGCCGGCGGCGGGCGATCTGCGCTTCATCTTCAGCGCCGTGAAGATCGTCACGGACCTGGAGCGCATCGGCGACCTCGCCGAGGGCATCGCCGATCAATGGCTGCGCGCGGAGCCGCGCCCGCGCCCGCCGGCTTCGCTCATGGCGCTTGGCGAGCGCGCCAGCGAAGAGGTGCGCCGCGCCGTGGACGCCTTTGCGCACCGCGATGTGCAACTGGCGATGGAAACGATTGAGGCGGATCGGGAGCTGGATCAGCTCTTCCGCTCGTTTCAGCGCGAGCTGCTCACCTACATGATGGAAGACCCGCGCAAGATCTCGGAAGGGCTTGTGCTCTTTGCGATCGCGCGCGCATTGGAGCGCATCGGCGATCACGCCACGAACATCGCCGAGATGGTGATCTACATGGTGCGCGGCCACGACATCCGCCATGTGGATCACGAAAAGGCCGAGCGGATCCTCAAGGGCGAGGACGACGAGGATTGAGCGCGCCCACGCCTTCGTGGCTGCGGCAAAGGCCGCTTTCGGTTTCGGAGCTGACCGCCGAAATCCGCGTGCTCATTGAGCGGCGCTTTCCGCAAGTGACCGTGATCGGCGAGGTGTCCAACTGCAACCTTTGGAAAAACCGGGCCTTGTTCTTCACGATCAAGGATGAAGCCGCCGTGCTGGAGGCCGTGATTTGGGATCCAGCCCAGCGCGCGCGCGCACTTGGGCTTGCGCTTCCCGAGGACAACGGCGCCTACATCTTTGCAGGCCCCGTGCGCGTGCATCCCAAAAGCGGGCGCTATCGGCTGGAGGTGCAGCGCTGGTGGCCCGCAGGGGTGGGGGCGCTCGCCGCCGAGTTTGAGCGCCGCCGCCGTGAGTGGGCGAGGCGCGGCTGGTTTGATGAGGCGCGCAAGCGCAAGCCGCCCGCATTTCCGCAGCGCATCGTCGTCGTCACCTCACCGCAGGCCGCGGCCTGGCAGGATGTGCAGCGCGTGCTGAAAACAAAACCCGGCTGGCTGCGCGTGTGGCTCTCCCCATGCCAGGTGCAGGGCGAGGCCGCGGCGCGCGAGATCGCGCAGGCGATTGCACGTGCGCGGCTCGTGAACCCCGATGTCATTCTCCTCGTGCGCGGCGGGGGTTCTTTGGAAGACCTCTGGTGCTTCAATGAAGAGATCGTCGTGCGCGCGATCTTGGCTGCGCCTGCACCTGTGATCACGGGCATCGGCCATGAATCGGACACCACTTTGGCCGATCTTGCCGCCGATGTGCGCGCCTCCACCCCGACGCGTGCGGCCGAAATCTGCTGCCCCTCGCGCGCGGAGCTTTTGCAGCGCCTGCCTGCGCGTTCCCGCCTGCGCGCGCTCGTGGCGCACCGCCTGCGGCACAAGGCCGAGCGCACGCGCCATGCGCGGCGCGCACTCGTCCATGCGCTCGCCACAAGGCTTTCCCATGCGCGCGCCGCCGCCGTGGATCTTGCGATGCGCTTGGAGCGTGCGATGGCGGCACGCATGCGCGCGCACAGCGACCAACTGCGCAGGCTGGAGAGGATGCTGGCGCGCCATGCGCCGCATGCCGAGCTTGGCCGGCGCCGGGCGCGGCTTGCGCACCTGCGCGCGCGCCTTGCGCGCCTTGCCGAGCGCCTGGCGATCCAGCGCACGCACCTGGCCGCCCTGCAAGCGCGCATGCACCGCGCCATCGCGCGCATGCCCGATGAGCGCCGCCGCGCCCTGGCTTTGCTGGGCAAGCGCCTGCGCCCCGAACTTCTGCGTCGCCGCGTCCATGAGGCGCAAGCGCGCGTTCAAGGCGCGCAAACGCGCCTTGCGCAGGCCGCTGGCCAAGGACTTGGACGCGATCGGGCGCGCTTGCAGGCGCTTGCGGCGCAACTGCGCGCGCTCGGCCCCGAGGCCGTGCTCGCGCGCGGCTATGCGCTCGTGGAGCGCCCCGATGGCACGCTGATTTCGCGCGCGGGGATGCTTGCTCCGCCTGAGGCCATCCGCG
>WFOX01000074.1 GCA_015487905.1 Mariprofundales bacterium | reverse complement strand
TCGCGAATCTCATGCGAGATCTTCATGGAGCAGAACTTCGGCCCGCACATGGAGCAAAAATGCGCAAGCTTCGCGCTTTCCTTGGGTAGGGTTTCGTCGTGGTAGGCGCGCGCGGTGTCCGGATCCAGGCTCAGGTTGAACTGATCCGTCCAGCGAAACTCAAAGCGCGCCTTGGATAGCGCATCATCGCGCGCCTGCGCGGCCGGATGGCCCTTGGCGAGATCGGCTGCATGCGCGGCGATCTTGTAGGCGATCACGCCTTGCTTCACATCCTCGCGGTTCGGCAGCCCCAGATGCTCTTTCGGCGTCACATAGCAAAGCATCGCTGCGCCGAACCAGCCGATCATCGCAGCCCCGATGGCGCTGGCGAGATGGTCATAACCCGGTGCGATGTCGGTGACAAGCGGCCCGAGCGTGTAAAACGGCGCTTCCTGGCAGATCCTAAGCTCCTCGCGCACATTGTCTTCCACAAGCTGCATCGGCACATGGCCCGGGCCTTCAATCATCACCTGCACATCGCGCGCCCAGGCGCGGCGCGTAAGCTCGCCAAGGGTGGCAAGCTCGGCCATCTGCGCTTCGTCATTCGCATCGGCGATCGCGCCGGGCCTGAGCCCATCGCCGAGCGAAAGCGCCACATCATAGGCGCGCGCGATCTCCAAGATTTCGTCAAAGTGTTCATAAAGAAAGTTTTCCTTGTGATGCGCAAGGCACCACTTGGCCATGATGGAGCCGCCGCGCGAGACAATCCCGGCCACGCGCCGTTCGGTAAGCGGAATGTAGCGCAAAAGCACGCCGGCATGGATCGTGAAGTAATCCACGCCTTGCTCGGCCTGCTCAATGAGCGTGTCGCGCACGATCTCCCAAGAAAGCTCCTCGGGTTTGCCGCCCACCTTCTCCAGCGCCTCATAGATCGGCACGGTGCCGATCGGCACGGGGCTGTTGCGGATGATCCACTCGCGGGTTTCGTGAATGTGCTTGCCCGTGGAGAGGTCCATGACCGTGTCCGCACCCCAGCGGATCGCCCAGACCATCTTTTCCACTTCCTCGGCGATGGAGGAGGAAAGCGCCGAGGTGCCGATGTTCGCGTTGATCTTCACGAGGAAGTTGCGGCCAATGATCATCGGCTCCAGCTCCGGATGGTTGATGTTGGCCGGGATGATCGCGCGACCCTTGGCCACTTCCTCGCGCACGAACTCGGGCGTGATGCGCTTTGGGATGCGCGCGCCGCGGGGATCGCCGGGCTGGCGGCGCGCGATGTGTGCTTCCATGCGCTCCAAAAGCTGGTTTTCGCGGATCGCGACATATTCCATCTCGGGCGTGATGATGCCGCGCCGCGCATAGTGCATTTGCGTCACACAAGCCCCGGCCTTGGCGCGGCGCACGCGGATCGGGCGCGGGAAGGCTGTGCGCGCATCGCGGTTGCGGGCGCGGGCGCTTGTGGGCGCAGGCAGGATCTCGGTGTCGCCCCGCTCCTCAATCCAGCGCTCGCGCACCCAGGCAATCCCGCGCGCAAGGTCAATCTCGGCCTCGGGATCGGTGTAGGGGCCGCTCGTGTCATAGACGACAAGCGGGGGATTGGGGATGTTGCCTTCGCGCGTCGGCGTGGGGGAAAGCGCGATCTCGCGCATCGGCACGCGCAGATCCTCGCGCGAGCCTTGCACATAAATCTTGCGCGAACCTGGAAGGGGCTTGCGCATTTCCTCGGACACCCGCACGGGCAACTCGTTCCGCTTCGCTGCCTCCGCGCTCATCGCCTTGCCTCCTTGCCTTGGGCTACGACCTCGCACACTATACCCGAGAAAACAGCTCAGGAATACCCTGCGCCCGTTTTCGTGCAGCAACACTAGCCTGCGCGATGGCGTTGTGCGCGTGTTGGGCGCATCGTGCGTTGGTGGGGCTTCGTTTGGGACATGGAGGGAAGGACATGCGCAAAAATGGCCAAGCGTTTGCAGGCTGCCGATTGGTGGCGGCGCATGCGCGTGGGCGGATGATCGCATCCTGCGCCTTTTGGGCCGTGCTGGAAGTGCAGGGCGAAAAGGCGCGCGCGTTTCTGCAAACGCAGCTTACGAACGACATGCAGGCGCTTTCGCCTACGCGCGCCCTGCATGCCGCGCTGCTCACACCCCAAGCAAGGCCCGTGGCCGAGGTCTATGCGCTTGCGCCCCAAGGCTTTCCCGAGCGCATCTGGCTGCTTGTGCCAGCTGCGCATGCCAAGATCTCGCTTTTGCGTCTTCAACGCTTTTCGCTTGGCTGGCCTGTGCAGATGGGCCTTTCCGAGAATCTGGGCCTGATTTCGGTGCAGGGCGAGGAGGCCGCAGAGACCTTGGCGGAGATGGGGCTTCCCGTGCCTGAAGGCTCGGGCTGGCTTTGTGCTGCGCAGACGGATGAGGCGATCGTGGTGTGCATGCCATTTGCGCGCGAGGGGTTTTGGATTGTTGCAGGCGAGGATGCGCTTGCGGGTTTGCGGGCGCGTGCCAATGCCACGGAAGAGGAGGTGGAAGCGCTGCGCGTGACGGCAGGTCTGCCGCGCTTCGGCTGCGAATGGGACGAAAAGACAAGCCCCTTGCATGCGAATCTGGATCTTACCGATGGCGTGAGCTTCACGAAGGGCTGCTATGTGGGGCAAGAGGTTGTCGCGCGCATGCACTGGCGCGGTGCCGTGCGCAAGCGGCTGTGGCGGTTTGCGGTGGATGCGCCCGAACATGTTGCGGTTGCGCCTGGCATGGGCGAGTGCAAAAGCCTTGCCTGCGTGAATGGGGGATGGTTCGGCATTGCGCTATTGCCTGCGGATGAAGAAGCAGCCCGGCGGGCCTTGCAAGGCGCTCGCTTGCTGGCCCTTTGCGGGCGCCCGGAACCAGTTGCGCCTGGATCCCGCTAACGCACGCGAACGAACCCGCGTCGCGTCCAGCGCCAGATCTCGCTGGGGTGTCCTGCGCCGGTTCTGCCCGCCACGACCGCGTCCAGCCAGCGTCGCCAGCGCCAGCGCAGCCGCCGCGAAGGTTGCTGCGGCGCGCGACCCTTACGGTTGAGGCTCGTGGAGATGATGAGGCCGCCAGCGGCGCGCGCAAGCAGGCGCACGGCGGGATCGGCATCCACGCGCACGGCGATCGTGCCGCGCCGCCCCAAATGCCGCAGATGAGGCCGCGCAGGCGCGACGAGCGTCACAGGCCCCGGCCAGACCTTGCCCGCCCGGATGCGCAAGGCGGATGGAAGCCAGCGGAAACATGCAAGCGCCGTGCGCCGATCGGCGGCGAGCAGCAAAAACGGCCCTTGCCGCCCCTTGAAGCGCCGAAGCCGCCAAAGCGCCTTGTTGTGCCAAGGCAAGGCGGCGATACCGGGCAGTGTGCTCGTCGGATGGGCGATAAGCGCGCCCTGGGCGATCCCGCGCCCCAGCCGCAAAAGTCGCAGCCGCAAGGAAATGGGGATACTCACGGGGAAAAATTTTGGAAAGGATATGCTGCGCGCTCACCGTAGAGCAGAAACACGAAAATTCTGTCCTTACAAAAGGGCGTATCCTCTTCTCGTTCGTTCTTTGCTGCTCGCCGTGCCAAAGTGTTGCTCCACCTCTTCCAAGGAAAGCGGCTCCACCTTGCCCGTGCGCAGCTCTTCATCGCGCTGCTGCGCGATCACGATGTCCTCAAGCTCCGCCAGGTATTCATCCAGCGCCGCGCGCACATGGTGGCTTTTCGGATGTCCTGTTGCGCGCGCAAGCCGCGCAAGCCGCTCGGCAACTTCATCCGGCACGCGCACCGTGATCGTTCGCATTGCCCACCTCCAAGGCCGCATTCACTCTGCACCCTGCCCGTGCGTGGGGCAAGCAGGGCTAGGCGCGAAGCACCTTTTCGGCCTCCTGCTTGCGCAGCTCGGCCAGCCGCGCGGCCAGCGCCTCGTTGTTTGTGGCCAGGATTTGCGCGGCCAAAAGCGCCGCATTGCGCGCGGCATTGATGCCGACGGTGGCCACAGGCACGCCGGGCGGCATCATGACCGTGGCAAGCAAGGCATCCTGCCCCTGCAACGGCCCCGCCGCGATCGGAAGCCCAATCACGGGCCGAACCGTGTGCGCAGCCACGAAACCCGCGAGATGCGCGGCCATGCCCGCCGCACAGATGAACACGCGGCAGCCCTTGGCCTCGGCCTCGCGCACGGCCTGCTTCGTTTCTTCGGGCGTGCGGTGCGCCGAGCGCACGAGCGTCCGATAGGCCACGCCAAGCTCATCCAGCGTCGCCTCGGCCTTGGCGACGATCTCGGCATCCGAGCGGCTGCCCATAAGAATCAGCACATCCATCAGTTCTCCTCCCTTGCAATCGCGCGCCAGCCGATGTCGCGGCGGTAAAAGCCGCCGGGCCAATCTAGGTGCGCCAGCGCCGCATAGGCGCGCTGCTGCGCCTCGCGGATCGTCTCACCCAGGGCCGTCACCCCGAGCACGCGCCCGCCGGCATTGACGATCTCGCCCGCCTCATTGCGCGCCGTGCCGGCATGAAAGACGATCGCGCCCGCCTCTTCCACCTTTTCCAGCCCGCGGATCACCTGGCCCTTTTCATAGCGCTCGGGATAGCCGCGCGAGGCCACAACGACACAAAGCGCGGCACGCGCATCCCAAGGAAGTTCCTCCTTGCCCGTGATCTCGCCGCGCGCCACAGCGGCAAGCACCTCGCCGAGATCGCCTGCAAAGCGCGCCATAAGCGGCTGGCATTCGGGATCGCCGAAGCGGACATTGAACTCCAACACCTTGGGGCCTTCTTCCGTAAGCATAAGGCCCACATAGAGCACGCCTGCAAACGGCGCGCCCATCTCGGCCATGCGCGCCAAGGTCGGTGCCACGATTTCGCGCTCCACGCGCTGAGCCGTTTGTTCATCCACACACGGCGCAGGCGAGTAAGCACCCATCCCGCCCGTGTTCGGGCCTTTGTCGCCGTCCAAAAGGCGCTTGTGATCCTGGCTTGTGGGAAGGCGCAGGAAGCGCTCGCCAGCCACAAGGAAGAACATGGACGCCTCTTCGCCTTGCAAGCGCTCTTCAACCACAACCTCGCGCCCGGCCTCGCCGAAGCGGCCTTCCTCCAGCATCGCACGCGCGGCCTTTTTGGCCGCATCTGCGCTTTCGGCCACGACCACGCCCTTGCCCGCGGCAAGCCCCGAGGCCTTGACAGCCACCTGGCCGCCAAAGCGCGCAATCGCTTCCTCGGCCTCAGCAAGCGTGCGGCACACGACAAAGCGCGCCGTGGGCACGCCTGCTTCGTGCATGAGCTGCTTTGCAAAAGCCTTGCTGCCTTCAAGCCGTGCCGCCGCCGCCGACGGGCCCAACACGGCGATGCCCTCAGCCCGCAGCCGGTCGGCCAAGCCCGCCACCAGCGGCGCCTCGGGGCCTACGACGACGAGATCGGGCTTTTCCTCGCGCGCAAGCCGCACAAACCCCTCAATGTCCTCGGCGCCCACGGGCACGCAGCGCGCATCGCGCGCGATGCCGGCATTGCCAGGCGCGGCGATCACCTCTTTGACCGATTCCGAGCGCGCCAGCCGCCAAACGAGCGCATGCTCACGCCCGCCACCGCCGACCACGAGCACCTTCATCGCTTCCCCCTTCTTGCCCGGAATGCGCGAACGCTACGGATTCCCGCATCCCGTGCATCCTTTCAGCGAGAAATCCTTCGCTTCAACGCCTCATAGACATCCTTGCGATGACGGACAGCCAGGATCATGATCTCGTTGTTTGCTTTCTCTAGAAGAAAGATCACGCGATAATCCCCTACGCGCATGCGGTAAATATTTTCTTCTCCTCGGAGCTTGCTTACACTTGGGAGGTAGGGACCTTCCTTTCTCAGACGGGCAATGGCATTTGCGATTCTGGCAAAAACTTGTGGTGCAAGTCGGTCCATGTCTTTTGCGCGCGCGTTTTGTGATTTTTGCGCGCAGTCTAGGCTGCTCTTTGCCCGCTTTTCTTTGCATGTTTTTGGGAGTCTTGCTTCAGTTGCAAGTATTCATCAAAATCCATCGGATCGGGATCCGCGAGCGCCTCATGCGCAAGCGCCCGATCAAAAAAATCCTCCAACAACGCGCCCCAGCGCTTGAGGTCAATGATCACAGCCACCTTGCGGCCCTTGTCGTCCACGACGAAGCGGATGCCTTTCATCGCGCGCCTCCTCTTGCCAGCCATCCTAGTCCGTCCCGCGATGCATCACCAAGCGCTCAGCCGCGCATTCCCGGGCAAGCAACCGCTCCCAGGCGAGCAGCCGTGCCTTCCAGATCAAGCCCGCCGCGAAGCCACCAAGGCCTCGTGCGGCCACGACGCGATGGCAGGGAATGACGACGGGCAAGGGATTGGCGCGCAGGGCCTGGCCGAGTGCACGCGGGCTGGTGCCAAGCTCCCGCGCAAGCGCGCCATAGGCGCATGTTGTTCCCACGGGAATGGCCAGCAGCGCTTTCCGCAACCGCGCCTGAAAGGGGGTCGCAGGCAGCGCAAGCGGCGGCAAACAGGGCAAGGGATCGCCGCGAAAGTAGGCGGAAAGCCACCCTGCGGCGGGATCGTCGCCGGCGAAAGCCGCACCCGGCACATGCCCCAAGCGCACGCGCACAAGCCGCGCGCCGTCCCAGTCATAAGCGATTGTGCCCCACGGGGTGGCCAGCGCATGCCACATTCGCGGCATGCTCGCAGGTGCATGCGCTTGCGGCCAGAAGCGCGTTTCATAGGATTTCCAATATGAAGAAGCCGCTGGATGCCCTGTTCATCCGCACCTACGGCTGCCAGATGAACGAATACGACTCCGAGCGCATGGCCGAGCTGCTCCAAGAGGCCTACGGCATGCGGCTCGTCGCGCGGCCCGAGGATGCGGATGTGATCCTCATCAACACCTGCTCCGTGCGCGAAAAGGCGCAGGAGAAGGTCTTTTCCGAGCTTGGGCGCTACAAGCACCTCAAGCGCCGCAAGCCGCATCTTCTGCTCGGCGTGGGCGGTTGTGTCGCGCAGCAGGAGGGCGAGCGCATCCTCAAGCGCGCGCCCTATGTGGATCTCGTCTTCGGGCCGCAGACCTACCATCGCCTTCCCGAGATGATCGCCGAGGTGCGCCGCCGCCGTGCGCCCGTCGTGCAGGCCGAGGCGCGGGAGCTGGAGAAGTTTGACGCACTCCCCAAGCCCGCCAACGCCGCCGTCTCGGCCTATGTCACGATCATGGAAGGTTGTGATAAGTTCTGCACCTTCTGCATCGTGCCCTACACGCGCGGGCCAGAGAGCCACCGTCCGGCGGCGGCGATTTTGGAGGAGTGCCGCGCGCGGCTTGCGGCAGGCGCCAAGGAGATCGTGCTGCTCGGCCAGAATGTCAATGGCTGGCGCGGCGAGGGGCCGGACGGCGAAGAGTGGGACTTTGCAACCCTGCTTTATGCCGTGGCGGAGCTGCCGGGGCTTGCGCGCCTGCGCTTTGTGACAAGCCATCCCTTGGAGGTGACAGAAGGGCTTGCGCGCGCCTTCGCCGAAATCCCGCAGCTTATGCCTTATCTGCACCTTCCCGTGCAATCGGGCTCCAACCGGATTCTGGCCGCGATGCACCGCGGGCATACGCGCGAGGAGTATCTGGAGATCCTCGCCATGTTGCGCGAGCAGCGTCCCGACATCGCAATCGCCACCGACTTCATCGTCGGCTTTCCGGGCGAAACCGACGAGGACTTCGCGGATACGCTTGCGCTTGTGGATGAGGCGCGCTTTGCCTCGGCCTATTGCTTCAAGTATTCGCCGCGGCCCGGAACGCCGGCCTCCGAGCTGGCTGATGATGTGCCCGAAGAGGAAAAGGATCGCCGCCTGCAACTTTTGCTCGCCAAGGTGGGCGAGCACACGCAGCGGGCCTTGCAGGCCAAGGTCGGGCGCGTGGAAGAGGTGCTCATTGAAGGCCCGGGCAAGCGTCCGGGCGATCTGGAGGGGAGAACGCCCGATTACAAGATCGTGCATCTGCGGGGCGGGGCGCGGCTTATTGGCACGATCCAGCGCGTGCGCATCACCGAGGCCTATGCGCAGTCCCTGCGCGGGGAGCTGATTGTCCGCGAAGCGGCCTGAGGTGCTTGTTCCGCTTGCGCTGGAGGCGCCCGAGCCGGAGGTGCTGCGCGCCGTCGTCGGTGCAGGCGGGCGCGTGCTGCGCCGCGTGGAGGAGTTCTTTGAGGTGCGCGTCTATGGCCCGCCTGGGCGCTGGGAGATTTCGGGAAGGCGCGCCGAGGAAGCCGCCAGGGCCATCCTGCGACTTGTGGCGCGCGCAAACGAGGGTGTGGAGCTGGATGAGATGGAAGTAGAAGCCGTGCTCAAGGAGGCCGTGCAGGCCGAGGCCGAGCCGCGCACGGCCTTTCGCGCCGGGCGCAAGCGCGTGGTCGCAAAAACACCG
>WFOX01000073.1 GCA_015487905.1 Mariprofundales bacterium | reverse complement strand
TTTGGATACGGGTGCGGCGCGTGTCGCCGAGCCGAATGACGAGGGCGAGTGGATCGTGCATGAGTGGCTCAAGAAGGCCGTGCTGCTTTACTTCAAGCTGCACGAAAACCGCGTCATCAACGGCGGCATCACGAACTACTACGACAAGGTGCCGCTCAAGTTCGCGACCTGGGGCGAGGACAAGTTCCGCAAGGGGGGCTTTCGCGTCGTGCCGCCAGCGGTCGTGCGCCGCGGTGCCTACATCGCGCCGCGCTGCGTGCTCATGCCGTCCTATGTGAATATCGGCGCCTATGTGGATGAGGGCACGATGGTGGATACCTGGGCGACCGTCGGCTCGTGCGCGCAGATCGGCAAGAATGTGCATCTCTCGGGTGGTGTGGGCATCGGCGGGGTGCTGGAGCCGTTGCAGGCGCGGCCCACGATCATTGAGGACGATTGCTTCATCGGCGCGCGCTCGGAGATCGTGGAGGGCGTGATCGTGCGCCGTGGCAGCGTCATCTCCATGGGCGTCTATATCGGGCGCTCCACGCGCATCGTGGATCGCGAAACGGGCAAGATCTACTACGGCGAGGTGCCGCCCTATTCGGTCGTCGTGCCGGGTTCCATGCCCGGCAGCAAGGGGGGCCCGAATCTCTATTGCGCCGTGATCGTGAAGCGCGTGGATGAGAAAACCCGCGCCAAGACGAGCATCACGGAGCTGTTGCGCGAATAAGGCCTCAAACGAAGATAAGTTCACAATTTTGTGAAGATTGCCTTGCGGTTTCCCTCTTCGGACACTGCGGCCCGCAAACCGCAAGTGAGGAGGGAACCATCATGCAAGGCACGAAGACAAGTCTCGCTGTGGCGATGGGCCTCGCTGCGCTGCTGGCCGGTTGTGGCGGCGGTGGCGGCGGTGCGGCAAGCGGTGGCTCTCAAGGGGCCGGTGCGCTTCACTATACGGGAGCGACCAATCCGGCATCCGTGAACCCCAACAATGCCCGGACGCTGGCCCGTGGCACTCTCGGCGGTTACCAGGTGGGTGCTTCGCTTTCGGTAACGGGCGCTGCGCAAACGCGTGCCAGCACGCCGCGCACGCGCATGATGATCAGTTGGATTTCGCAAAAAGCGCATGAGGGCGCAAAACGCGCATGGCAAAGCGCGCGGCCTGTCTATGGCGCAGTGCAGCAGATCAACAACTCCGGCGCTTGCGCAGTTTCGGGAAGCTGGGCGGTTTCGGGCAGCGTGGACACGACCGCGGGCACCGGCTCGCTTACGCTCAGCTTTTCTCGCTGCAACGATGGCACGGGGGTGACCGCCGATGGCTCCATCACGGTGAGCGTAAACGGCGTGGATCCGACGACTGGGGCCATCACGAGCGCGCAGATCAATATCCCGCGCATTTCCTTTGATTTCGGCTACACCGTGCAAAGCGCAAGCGGCTCCATCACGGAGAGCCTGAATGTGGGAACGAATACGCGCACGCAAACGATCAGCCTGGTCGCACAGGACAGCGCTTCGGGTATCCAAGCCAAGCTGCAAAACTATACATTGACGGCCGTCTATTCCCCGAGCTGGCAATTTGTGACGAGCTATACCCTTGCGATCAGCGGGCGCTATTACCACAGCAGCTTCGGCTATGTGGACATCAGCACGACCACGCCGCTTGTGTTCGCGAATGCCACGGATTTGTATCCTTCCAGCGGCGGCCCGCTTGTGCTGCGCGGCGCGAACGGTTCGTATGTGCAAGTGCAGCCTATTAGCGCCACGACGGTGCAGATCACGGGCGTGGACGCAAACGGCAAGCCCATCAATTGGCAAGGGACATGGGCGCAACTTTGAGCGCCACAATCCCACCACGCGCCGGGGCGCAAGCCCCGGCTTTTTCTTTGGGCGCTTTGCCCTCGTCGCGTGGGTGTTCTACATTGGAGGCAGAAGCCTGCGATGGGGGGATGGGTATGAGCGGAAATCCGGTTGCAATGCTTACGCGTTGGCTGGAGGCGTTGGACTGCACGGTGGAGGCCGTGGATGAACAACAAGGCGTGCGCGCGCGCAGCGAAAGCGGGATTCCGTTTTGGTGCACGGTGCTGGATGTGGACACGGGCGGCGTGGCCGAAGTCAAGGCCTTTGCGTGGACGGCGCTGTATCGGCCCACGGAGCAGAGCAAAGCGCACCCCGAGCGCCTGTGGCGGCTTATGAACACCTTTATGCAAACGAATCTACCGAGCATCTATCTGGACGCGGACGGGGATGTGCGCGTGGAATGGACGAACTTCGCCGGCGGCAACGAGATGATGACCTTCATCGCCGCCTGCGCCCATTTCGTGCAGTCGTTGGAGGAGTTGGAGCAGCAAGAAGGCGCAGCCGAGTTGCTTTGCCGCGCCGCTTAAAGCGCGCCCACAAGCCACCGCACAAGGCCCATTTCGCCTGCAAGCAGCAAGAGGGCAAGCGCACCGGCAAACGCAAAGGGGCGCCAGCCGTGCGCGCGCAGCGCCGAGATGCGCGTGCAAAGCCCAAGCGCCGTCATCGCTGTCGTGAGCATCCATGTGTCCGCAACCCCGAACAGGTGCAAAAGCGGCCTGGGAAGCGGAACAAGCGCGCGCACGAGCACGAACGCCGAGAACAGCCACGCAAACCAGAGATTGCCCACCGCACCACCCATGCGCGCCTCGCGCCTGAGCCACCAAGCCACGAGCAGCGCCGCCGGCGCAAGCAGCATCACGCGCATCATCTTCACGGCCACGGCTTCGTGCGCAAGCGGCGGCACGGCGGAGGTCGCCGCAGCCACGACCTGCGCGACCTCGTGCACGGACGCGCCGATGTAAATCGCCCAGCCCGTAGGCGAAAGCCAAGCATGCCATGCCGCGTGCAAGACGGGCACAAGCAGCATCGCAAGCGAGCCAAAAAGCACAACGGTGGCCACGGCCGTGGCCGCATGGTGCGTGCGCGCCTCCAACGCCGCCTCAAAGGCGAGCACGGCGGCCGCCCCGCAGATGCCCGCGCCGGCGGCAATCAGCAGCGCAAGCTCAAGCTCCAAGCCGAACCATCCACCGAGCCAAGCTCCCACGCCCAGCGCAAAGGCCACCGCAAACCCCGCAGCCACAAGCCCAGGCAAGCCGATCGCCGCAAGCTCCGCGGTAGGCACCTGCAAGCCCAGCAACGCCACACCCGTGCGCAATAGCCCGCGCGAAGCCCAATGCAGCCCAGGCGCAAAGCGCTCCGGAATGCGCCAGACGGCCGCAATCGCCATGCCGAGCAAAAGCCCCGCCGCAAGCGGGCTCAGCCCCTGAATCCCAAGCGCCTTTACGCCCCACTTCGCCACGGCCCCCACCAAGGCCGCAAGCCCCACGCCCTCTGCAAGCATCCACGCCCGGCGCATGTCCTTCCTCCTCGTTGCCAAGCTCGGCGCAAGCATGCCCGCGCCATGTGCGCAAAAATATTTCTCATTTCGGATACATTTGATTGATTTTCTTTTGCAAAGAAGGGCAGCATCGCGCGCATGCGCGTGCGGCCTGAGCATCTGCTCACACTTGCGGCGGTCGTGGAACAAGGCGGCGTGCATGCGGCGGCGCGCAGCCGCCATCTTTCGCAGCCGGCGGTGTCGCAGCAGCTCAGGCGCTTGGAAGAGGCCGTGGGCGCGCCGCTGTTTCGGCGCAAAGGGCGCAGGCTTGTGGTGACCGAAACGGGCCAGGCGCTGTATCGGCTGGCTTGCAGGCTGCGCGATGCGTGGTTGGAGGCAGAGTCGTTTGCGCGCAGCGTGCGCGAGGGGCAGGGCGGGGCGCTTGCGGTGGCCGCGAGCCGCACGACGGCCTTGGCGCTCTTGCCGCAGGCGCTCGTGCGCTTTCATGCCGCATATCCCGCCGTGGAGGTGCGCTCGGAAAGCGGCAATAGCCGCGAAGTCATTGCGGCGATGACGCGCATGGATGTGGGGCTGATTGAAACACCGCGGCCGCCTGAGGCGCCTTCCTGTTGTCGGCGGCATCGGCTGGGTTGGGACGAGGTCGTAGCCCTCGTGCCGGATGCAGATCCAGATGCGCAAGCCGAGGTGTGGCCCGTGGCGCGCCTGGCGGAAAGGACGCTCGTGTGGCGTGAGCCAGGTTCAGGCACGCGCGAAGCCTTGGAGCTTGCGCTTGCAGCCGCAGGCGTGCATGCCGAGCCGCGCTTGTGTGTGGGCGGCACGGACGCCGTGATTGCGGCTTGCGAAGCGGGCCTGGGCGTGGGCATCGTCTCTGCGATGGCGCTGTTCGTGCACAAGCCCGTGGGCGTGCGCGTGGTGCGGCTTGCGCCGCCCATTCGGCGACCGATTGAGGCGCTCGTGCGCAAGGATGCGCCGCCTGTGGCGCGGGCGCTCGTGGAGGCGCTTGCTGAGGCGGCGCGCGGGCTGCTTGCGCCCGCCTAGGCGGTGGGCATGCGATTTGGCGGCGGGGGGCGGCCTCGCTAGGGTTCGCGCCCCTTTCTTTTTGAAAATCCCTTCATCCATGCGGGCAAGGAGGCGGGAGAATGGCTGAGCGCAATAACCTCCTCGTGATCGGTGCAGGCGGCGTGGGCCGGGCGCTTTTGCACAAGGTGGCGCAGCACAACGACGAGTTCGGCGACATCACGATCGCTTCGTTGCATCGGGAAAAGTGCGAGCAGGCGATTCGCGAGGTGCATGAAAAGGGCAATCTCAAGGATCCGTCGCGCAAGCTTGTGGCCGAAGAGGTGGATGCGATGGATCCCGATGCCGTGGCGCGCTTGATTGAGCGGGCGGGCGCGGATCTCGTCATCAATGTCGCAAGCCCCTACACGAACATGACCGTGATGACGGGGTGCTTGAAAGCGGGCGCGCATTATTTGGATACGGCCGTCTTTGAAGAGCCGGATAAGCTCAATGAGCCTGCGCCTTGGTATGCGCTGCATGAGTGGAAGCGGAAGGGGGAGTTTGAAAAGGCTGGGCTTACCTGCATTCTCTCCATCGGCTGCGATCCCGGGATGGTGAATGTCTTTGCCGCCTATGCGAAAAAGCATCTTTTTGATGAAATCCGCACGATTGACATCATGGATGTAAACGCAGGCTCCCACAACCGCTTCTTTGCCACGAACTTTGATCCTGAAATCAACCTGCGCGAGATCTTGGAAGACGCGATCTATTGGGAGGACGGCGCTTGGCGCAGCGTGCCGCATCACACGAAAAAGCGCATCTTTGATTTTCCCGAAGTCGGCGAGCAACCCATCTATCTCATGGGCCACGAGGAGGTGCATTCGCTTGCCGTGAACTTCCCGAATCTCAAACGCGTGGCGTTCTGGATGGGCTTTTCCGATCATTACATCCAGGTCTTCACGACGCTGGAGAAGCTCGGGCTTTTGGGCATTGAGCCGATTGAGGTGGATGGCTGCAAGGTGATCCCGATCCGCGTGCTCAAGGCGCTGTTGCCCGATCCCACGGAAACGGCGGCCGAATACCGCGGCAAGGTGTGCGTGGGCGATCTCATCTGCGGCCGCAAGGATGGAGAGGAGCGCGCCGTGTTCATCTACTCCACCAAGGCGCATGAGGACTGCTTTGAGGAGATCGGCCATCAGGCCATTTCCTATACGACGGCGGTGCCCGCGGTGACAGCCGCGCTGCTCATCAAACGCGGGCCTTGGCGCGTGAATCGCATGGTGAATGCCGAAGAGCTGGATCCCGATCCGTTTATGGAGCTTATGCCCGAGATCGGCATGCCGTGGGCGATCCGCGAGGAGGAACCCGCGCGCGTGTGCCGCGACGAGGCCTAGTTTTCGGGCTTCATGATCGCGCTTGTGCAGCGCGTCGCCGAGGCCGCGATTGAGGTAGAGGGCACAACCATCGCGCGCGGCGGGCGCGGCTTGCTCGTGCTCGTGGGCATAGAGCGCGAGGACGATGCGGCCAAGGCCGAGCGGCTGGCTGTGCGCGTGGCGTCCTATCGCGTGTTTGAGGATGAGACGGGGCGTATGAACCGCAGCGTGCTGGATGTAGGCGGCGAGATCGTGGTGGCACCGAACTTCACGCTGGCAGCGGATACGAAAAAAGGCACGCGCGCAAGCTTTTCTTCGGCGGCGGCGCCTGCGCTTGCCGAGCCTTTGTTCGCGCGCTTCGTGCAAGCGCTTTGCGCGTGCGGCGCGCATGTGCAAGCGGGAAGGTTCGGCGCGCACATGCGCATTGCGCTTGTGAATGACGGCCCCGTGAGCTTCGTGCTGCGCGCATAGGCCTTAGGCGCTGGAGGCGGCCTTTTCCTCTACCAGTGCGGGCGATTCGGCATGCTCCTCTTCAGCCTCGCGCGCAAAGGCTGCTTGATGGCGTGCGATGAGCGCGAGCAACAGCAGCGAATAGACGAAGGTGGACAAAAGCACGATGCCGATGACCACGGCCTCAAACATCTCGCGATAGGGAAAGTCCTTCGGGATCATGGACACCATAACGATGGACAGCCCCCCCTTGACGCCTGCAAGCGTGAGCACGGCCCACCAGCGCGGATTCACATCCACCATTTTCGTCGTTTGGTTCGTGATCCAGGCGAACTTGGCCATCATGAGTGCGCGGATCACGGTCGTGGCTGCAAACATCACGAGGATTTCCTTGGCGTAGCGCACGAGAAGATGCAGATCCACGATCTCCGCCATGGCCACGAACAGCACCGTGTTGGCCACGAGCGCAAGAAGCTGCACGTCCTGCTTCGTGCGCAGGTGGCGCGCGCGCTCTTCTACGGTGGCGCGGATGCGCGCAAGCGCTGCGCGCACCCAGCCCGCGCTGATGCGGTAGCGCTGCACGGCCTCTTCCACCTCGCGTTCCTCCGCGGCGATGCGCGCATCGTCCTCCGCCACGGCCTCGGTCATCACATGATGCACCGTGATCGTGGCCGTGATCACGGCCAAGATGCCGGAAAGATGCAGGTGCGTGTGCGCGCCTAAAAGATCCAAAAGCACATAAAAGTGCTCCGCAAGCGCGAACGCGCCATAGCCTGTTGCGATGAGCACCATCATCTCGGCGATGCGGTTCTCCGTGGTTTTGAGCAGCGCAAGCCCCACAAAGCCCACGGCCACGCCAAGCGCGATGGAACCGATTCCTACGGCGAGCACGACCTCGGCGAGATAACCGGGCGTGATGGCGCCGCCTTTGAGCATGTGCAGGCCGATGAAGACGAAGACGATGAGCGCCGTGGCGTCATTGAAGAGGCTTTCGCCCTCTGCGAGCAGCTTGAGCCGATGCGGAAGGCGAAACTTGGCGAAGATGGACACAACGCTGACCGGATCCGTGGCCAGCACCATCGCGAAAAGCGCGATCACGGCCGCCGTGGAAAGCTGCGGAAACAGCCACGGCGCCACCGCCACGGCCGCCACTACACTGAGCGCCACCGCCACGACCGCAAGATAAAACAGGCTCAGCCCATGCCGCTTGAGGTCTTCCAGCTTGAGTTCCAAAGAATCGGAGATGAGCAGGATCGGCAGCAGAAAGAGCACAAGCTCAGCGAAGCGCTCGGGATTGCCCGTGATCACAGGCGCGCCGCCGATGAGAAAGTGAGCGGCCAACGAGCCTGCAATGAGTCCAAGCGGTGAGGGAATGCCGAGGCGGTCTTCCAACTGCAAGGCCGCATAGAGGATTACCGCGATCATGAGCAATGCCTCAATCATCGCCGACCTCCGCGGCAGGATTTATAGCAAGGATCGCGCCAATACGAGCGCAACGAACAACCCGTAAAGCGCGAGGTGCAGCAAAAGCCCGCGCGGCGTGATACCTGTGCGTAGCAGCAAGGCGAGCAGGCCTGCGCCGGCAAGGGCAAGGATCGCGGGCGCCCAGCCTTGCCAGTCGGCGATCCGCCACGGCGAAAGCAGCATGCCCACAGCCGGGATCAGGCTTCCTTGGAAGACCATGGCGCCTGTGATGTTGCCGAAGGCGAGCGTGTCGCGGCCTGCGCGCACCCAAAGGATGGAGTTCACCTTTTCCGGAAGCTCGGTCGCGATCGGCACGACGAGCAGCGACACCACAAGCGGCGACACACCAAGCGCATGCGCCATGTCCTC
>WFOX01000072.1 GCA_015487905.1 Mariprofundales bacterium | reverse complement strand
TGGGCGATTGGGGATAAGGGATTGGCTGAGATCGTGGCGAAAAAAGCCGGCGTGGATGCGGCCACAGCGGCGAAGGTATTGGATGCGTTCAAGGCCGCGGTGATTGAGCAGGTGAAAGCGGGCGAGGATGTGCGGCTGCGCGGATTCGGCAAGTTTTACATGAAGCACATGAAGGCGAGAAAGGGCCGCAATCCGAAAACGGGCAAGGAGATTCAAATCCCGGCGCGCAATTACCTGCGCTTCAAGCCTTCCAAGAAAGCCAATGAGGCGTTGAACACGAAATAAGAAAAACGCGCATGCAACGGGGCGGGCGGCAAGGCCCGCCTTTTTCATGGGAGGGAGCATGTCAGGCATTGAGGCGGTGGTGCTGGCTGGAGGCTCGGGCACAAGGCTTTGGCCCGCCTCGCGCCGGCTCATGCCCAAGCAGTTTTTGCCGCTTGCGGGCGGCCAAAGCCTTCTCGAGGCCACGATCGCGCGGCTTGCCCCGCTCGTGGCTGAAGAAGATGTGCGCATCGTCGGCGGGCGCGACCAGATGCTCGGCCCCGGTTATGCCTTCACAAGGCGCTATCGCGTGCTGCTTGAGCCTTGCGCGCGCAACACGGCGCCAGCGGTGGGGCTTGCGGCGCTTGCAGCAAGGCTGGAAGGCCGCGACCCCGTGCAGCTTGTCTTGCCTGCCGATCATGTGATTCCGGATGGCGCGGCCTTCCGCCAGGCCGTGCAAGAGGCAGCGCGCGCCGCCCAAGAGGGGTGGCTTGTCACCTTCTCCATCCAGCCGAGCTTTCCGGCCACAGGCTACGGCTACATCCAGGCGGGCGAGCCGCTTGTGGGTGAAGTGCGGCGGGTCGTGCGCTTCGTGGAAAAACCGCCTTTGGAAGAAGCGAAGCGAATGCTTGAGGAAGGCGGTTACGGCTGGAATGCGGGCATTTTCGTCTGGAAGGCAAGCGCGATTCTCGCCGAGATGGAGAAGCACCTTCCCGAGCTTGCGCAGGTGCTGGATGCCATCGCCAAGGATGTGCAGCAGGGCAAAGACTTGCAGGCCGCCGTGGATGCGCACTTTGCCAAGGCGCCCGAGATCTCGGTGGATTATGGGGTGCTGGAGCGCTCGGAGAAGGTGGCCACCCTGCCTGCGAGCTTTCGCTGGAGCGATGTCGGCTCCTGGCGGGCGGTGTATGAGGTGGCCGAAAAGGATGAACACGGCAACGCCGTGCATGGGCGCGTGAAGCTTCGGGATGTGAAGCACTCGCTCATTGAGTCCACGGGAAGGCTTGTGGCCGCGATCGGGCTTGAGGGCATGGCCGTGGTGGAAACGCCTGATGCCGTGCTCGTGGCCCCGCTTGCGCGCAGCGAGGAGGTCAAGCAGCTCGTGGAGGAGCTCAAGCGCGAGCATGCGCCCGAGGTGGATGAACCAAGGCGTGTGCACCGGCCTTGGGGTTGGTATGAGGTGCTTTTGGAAAGCGAATTTTACAAGATCAAGCGCATTGAGGTGCGCCCCGGTGCAAGCTTGAGCCTGCAACGCCATCGCCATCGCTCCGAGCATTGGGTCGTGGTCTCGGGCGCCGCCGAGGTCGTGCGCGGCGAGGAGACCCTGCTCGTGCCGCAGGGCGAATCCACCTTCATCCCGCCCGGCGTCAAGCATCGGCTCGCTAACCGCGGCAGGATTCCCCTGCGCGTGATTGAGGTGCAGCTTGGCGAATATCTCGGCGAGGACGACATTGAGCGCTTTGAAGACGACTATGGGCGCGGCTGAGGCGCGGCTTGCAGCCGCCATCAAAGCGCTGCGTGCGCATCTGCCCGGTCTCTGGGCCGTGTATCTGCACGGCTCGCGTGCGCGCGGCGATGCGCGGCCCGATAGCGACTGGGACTTCGCGGTGGTAGGCCCGCGGCGTTTTAGCCCGGAACAGCTCTGGAAGGCGCGGCTTGCGCTTGCCGAAGCCTTGGAGCCGGATGATGTGGATCTCGTGGACATGCGCGCAGCGCCGCTCATTCTCTGCATTCAGGCGATCACGGAAGGCAAGCGGCTTTTCTGCGCCGATCCCCTCGCCTGCGAGCTTTATGAAGATTTCGTCTTTGCGGATTGGGCGCAGCTCAACGAGGAACGGGCGGGGATTTTGGAAGACATC
>WFOX01000071.1 GCA_015487905.1 Mariprofundales bacterium | reverse complement strand
TTTGTCGCCACAAGCGAGCGCGGGGTGCTCAAGCTTGAATGAGACGATCGGCCTCATCGCCGGCTACGGGCGCTTCCCGCTCATCGCCGCCGATGCGCTCAGGGCGCGGGGCTTGCGCGTGGTCGCCGCCGCCGTCAAGGGCGAGGCCGATCAGGCCGTGCAGGAGCATGTGGATGCCTGCACCTGGCTTGCTGTGGGCAGGCTCAGGGCGGCGCTCGCCTTCTTCCGCAAGCACGGTTGCAAAAAGCTGCTTATGGCCGGCAAGGTGCGCAAAGTGCATCTTTTTCGCAACTTTCTTCCGGATATGGCCGCGATGAAGCTGCTGGTAAGCTTGAAAGATTGGCGCGATGACACGATTTTGGCCGCCATCGCCGATTTTTTTGAAGAAAAAGGGATGCCGTTTCTTTCCCAGCTTGAGGTGGCGCCATCACTCGTGGCCCCGGAAGGCGTGATCGCAGGCCCCCGGCCCGATGCGAAGGTGCAAAAAGAGATGCGCTTCGGCTTTCGCCACGCCAAGGCCATTGCGGGGCTGGATGTGGGGCAGACGGTCGTCGTGGAGCGGCAGGCGGTGCTGGCCGTGGAGGCCATAGAGGGGACGGATGAGGCGATTCGCCGCGGCGGGGCGCTGGGCGCAGGCCGCGCCGTGGTCGTGAAGGTCGCCAAGCCCTGTCAAGACCCGCGCTTTGATGTGCCCGCGGTCGGCCCCGATACGATCCGCACGATGGCCGAGGCCGGCTGCCGCTGGCTGGCCGTGGAGGCGGGCTGGGTGCTGCTTTTGGAGCGTGAGCGGCTCATCGCCGAGGCCGAGCGCGCCGGCATCGGCGTCTATGGGATTCGGGAAGACCGCGGTGCTTGAGGTCGGGGTCGTCGGCGCAGGCCGCTTGGGGCGCTTTCATGCGCTCAAGTATGCGCGCATGCAAGGGGTGCGGCTTGCGCTGGTCGTGGATGCCGATGCTGCGCGCGCGCGCGCGGTCGCCGAGGAAGCGGGGGCTCGGCATTGGAGCACGGACTGGCGCGAGGCGAAGGGATTGGCCGCGGTGAGTGTCGCCACGCCCACGAGCCTGCATGCCGAGATCGCGTTGGCGCTGTTGCAGGCGGGCGTGGATGTGCTCGTGGAAAAGCCCTTGGCGGCGACGGTGGAGGAGGCCAAGGCGCTTTGCGAGGCCGCGCGCCGATACGCACGCATCGCGATGGTCGGGCATGTGGAGCGCTTCAATCCGGCCTTGCGGGCGCTTGGGGGTTGTCCTGCGCCGCGCTATCTGGAGTCCCTTCGGATTTCGCCGTTTCCGGCGCGCTCGTTGGATGTCTCGGTCGTGCTGGATCTCATGATCCACGATCTGGATCTTGTGCTGGAGCTTGTGGATGCCGAGGTGGCGGAGGTGCAGGCGATCGGCGCGCCCGTGCTCACCGACAAGCCCGACATCGCCAATGCGCGCATCGCCTTTGCCAATGGGGCGGTCGCGAACATCTCGGCAAGCCGCATCAGCACGAAGAGCGAGCGGATTTTGCGCGTCTTTGCGCCGGGCTGCTATGTGTCCGTGGATTTGCAGGCGCGGCGTGCGCGCCGCGTGCGCGTGCAGCAAGGGGGGCTTGCCGAGGAGACCTTTGCCGCGCCTGCCGATGCCGATGCGCTGGCCGAGGAAATCGCGCACTTTCTGGATTGCGTGCGCACGCGCAAGCGACCGCTTGTGCCGTTTGAGGCGGGGCTGGCGGCGCTTGAAGTCGCCGCGCGCGTGCATGCCGCCGTGGAGGAGGGACGATGAAGCTGCTGCCGATGGTGGATGTGGCCGGCATGGCCCGGGAAGAAGAAGAGGATCTTGTCGCCGCCTTTCGCGAGGTCTTGCGCCGCGGCGATTTCATTCTCGGGAGCAAGGTGGCCGAGTTTGAGGAGGCCTTCGCCGCCGATTTGGGGGCTTCTGCCTGCGTGGGCGTGAACTCGGGCACCGATGCGCTCGTGATCGCGCTTGCGACACTTGGCATCGGCGCAGGCGATGAGGTGATCACAACCCCGTTCACCTTTGCGGCCACGGCGGAAGCGATCGTGCGCGTGGACGCGACTCCCGTCTTTGCCGACATTGATGCTGAGGACTTCAATCTTGCGCCTGAACAGGTGGAGGCCTGCATCACGCCGCGCACGAAGGCGATTTTGCCCGTGCACCTCTTCGGCCAGATGGCGGACATGCCGCGGCTTATGGCACTTGCCGAAGCCCACGGGCTGTTTGTGATTGAGGATTGCGCGCAGGCCACAGGTGCCGAGCTTGCGGGGCGCAAGGCGGGCGCCTGGGGCGATTGTGGCTGCTTCAGCTTCTTTCCAAGCAAGAACCTTTCAGGCTTCGGCGATGGCGGCATGATCGCGTTTCGCGATCCCGAGCTTGCCGCACGCGCGCGCGCCTTGCGCAACCACGGCCAGTTTCGGCGCTACGAATACGCCGAGATCGGCTGGAACAGCCGCCTGGACACCGTGCAGGCGGCGCTGTTGCTTGCGCGCCTGCCAAGGCTTGCTGCGCGCAACGCCGCGCGCGAGAAGGCCGCGGCCTGGTATGATGAACTCTTGGCCGATCTTCCCGTGGTGCGGCCCCGCGCCGTGCGCGGGCGGCATGTTTGGCACCAATACACGATCCTTTTGCCTGAGGGCGCGGATCGCGCCCAGGTGCAGGCGCGCTTGCGCGAGCAAGGCATTGCGAGCGCCGTATATTACCCGCAGCCGCTCACGGAGCAGCCCGCCTATCGGCGTTGGGCGCGGCCCTGTCCCGTCGCGGAGGAGGTCAGCCGGCGGTGCCTGTCGCTGCCGATGCATCCGCTGCTTACGCGCGAGGACTGCGCGCGCGTGGCCGAGGCGCTGGCGCGCGCGTTGGGCGCGTGAAAAGACCGCTGCGGTTTTTCCTCTCCTGCGGCGAGCCGAGTGGGGAAGCCTATGCCGCGGGGATTGCGCGCGCCATTCGGGCGCGGGCGCCTAAGGCCGAGCTTTGGGGGCTGGGGGAGGGGGCGCTGGCGCGCGCGGGCGTGCGGCTTGTTGCGCGCTATGGCGAGCTTGCGGTCATCGGGCTTGCGGAGGCGATCGCGGCCCTGCCGCGCGCTTGGCGGCTCAAACGCAAGATCGTGGCCGCGCTTGCTCAGCTTCGGCCCGATGCGCTCATCTGCGTGGATTTCAAGGAGTTCAACTTAAGCCTTGCCAAGGCCGCCAAGCGCCTCGGCATTCCGGTCGTCTTTTTCGTGGGGCCGCAGGTCTGGGCCTGGCGGCCCGGGCGCGCCAAGGTCTTTGCGCGCTATGTGGATAAGCTCGCATTGCTGTTTCCGTTTGAGGAGCGCTATTACGCGGGATTGCCGGTGGAAGCGCGCTTCGTCGGTCATCCGCGCCTTTTGGCGGCCAAAAGGGCCGAACCGTCCTTTGCGCGCTTTGCCGATTGGGGCCTGGATCCCGCGCGGCCCTTGTTGCTCTTGCAGCCCGGCTCGCGCGCGCGCGAGATCGCGATGCTTGGCCCCGTGATGCTGCAAGCGTTTCGGCGGTTGCAGAAGGAACTTCCCGCCTTGCAGGCCGCGGTGCTTGCGCCGTCCCATGTGCAGCATCCTTGGTATCGCGAGGCCGAGGCCCAAAGCGTGCCCGTGGTGCGCGAGGAGCCGATGGGGATGCGCAAGGCCGCGCGCGCAAGCCTTGTTGCCTCGGGCACGGCCACCTTGGAGACGGCGCTGGCAGGTTGTCCTGCGGCGATCCTTTACAAGCTTTCGCCGATCAGCTTTTGGCTTGGCAAGCGGCTTGTGAAGACGCCGTGGGTGGGCATGCCGAACATTTTGCTGGGTGAAGAGGTCTTCCCGGAGCTTTTGCAGGAGGAGGCGACACCCGAGAACGCCGCCGATGCCGTGCGGCCCTGGCTTGTGGATGATGAAGCGCGCAAGGCCGTCCAAGCAAAGCTTGCCAGGCTTTTTGCGCTTCTGGATGCGGGCGGCGATCCGCTGGCCAAGGTCGCCGAGATGGCCCTTGCGCTTGCACGCTCGGGGAAAAAGCAGCTAGGATGAACGCCTGATGAACGAGCTTTCACGCACGCGCCCGCTTGCGCCGCGGCTTTCCATCTACCGCTGGCGGCCGCACATGATCGCAAGCATCCTGCACCGCGCAAGCGGCATTGCGCTCGTGCTCTTTACGCCGCTTTACCTTTGGCTATTGCACCGCATGACGGCAAGCCCCGATGAGTTCGTGGAGGCCGTGCGCTGGCTGCACGCCATTTGGGGCCGGCTGCTTCTCTTTGCGGGTGGTGTGGCGCTTGTCATCCACTACGCAAACGGCATCCGCTTTC
>WFOX01000070.1 GCA_015487905.1 Mariprofundales bacterium | reverse complement strand
AGCGAGGACGAGGGCGCAGAGCCCGACTCCGTGGTGCTCGGAAGAGAAGCTTCGTATGGCAAGCGCGAATCCGTGTTTGAGTGGAGCACCTCGTTCTCCGACGAGCGCGAGCGAAACGAGGTGGAGTGGGGAGGCGGCAGGTTCAACGGGGGAGGCGCAGGATCCAGTTGGTAGCCGCATACGGATGCGGGAACTCGGCGTCGTCGTAGAGACAGCGCTTGGGGCCTATGGCTTTCCGGGTGGACATCCATTCGGGCCGGGTCGGTTGGATGCCTTCTTGCAGCGCGCGCGTAAGGAGGGATTGCTGGATAAAGTTGCAAGCATCCCCGCGCGGCTGGCGACGGATGAGGAAATCTTGCGCTTTCACACGCCTGAATACCTCGCCTTCGTGCGCAAAAAGGCCCAAGAGGGCACGGGCTTTTTGGATGCCGGGGACACGCCTGCGTTTCCAGGCGTGGATAAAGCGGCGGCGCGCGTCGTGGGTGCGGTGCTTGCCGCCACCGAGGCCATCCTGCAAGGCAAAGTTCGGCGTGCATTCGTGCCCATTGCGGGATTGCACCATGCGCGGCGCGATGCAGCAGGAGGCTTTTGTGTCTTCAACGACATCGGTGTGGTGATAGAAACGCTCAAGGCTCAGGGGATCACGCCCGTTTTCTATCTGGATATAGATGCGCATCATGGCGATGGCGTCTTTTACGCCTACGAGGACGATCCCGAGATCTGGATCGCCGATGTGCATGAGGACGGACGCTTTCTCTATCCGGGCACGGGCTTTCGCCATGAGATCGGGAAGGGAAAAGCACGCGGCACGAAACGAAACCTTCCCTTGCCGCCCGGTGCGGACGATCGCGCTTTTTTGGAGGCGTTTCGCGAAATAGAAGCCTTTGCGAAGGAAATTTCTCCGGCTTTTGTGATCCTGCAATGCGGGGCGGATTCGCTGGCCGGCGATCCGCTTGCGCATCTTGAGCTTTCTGCGCGCGCACATGCGCATGCGGCGCGCTGGGCGCGGGCGTTTGCGGAACAGGCCGGGCATGGACGCGTGCTTGCGCTCGGCGGCGGCGGATACGATCTCGGCAACCTGGCGCGCGCCTGGTGCGCAGTCGTGCGGGCGCTTGCGTGAGCGGCATCTGGCGACGCTTTGCAGACGGCATTCCCGAGTATCTCGCGCGGCACTACTGGTGGGCGTATCTTGCGCGCCCGGGCGTGTGGTTCTTTGATCATGAGCCGGTGATTTCGCTGATTCTCTTCGGCGCTTACCGCAAGCTCGTGCAAGCAGCGCTTGCGCGTGTGGATCCCGCGCTTTCCACACTCATGATCGCCAATGTCTATGGCGGATTCGTGCCGCGGCTTGCTGCACGGCTGCATCACCCTCTCACGCTTGTGGATGTGGCCCCCATCCAACTTGCGCTTGCGCGCAAAAAGGCAAGCAAAGCGCATGCAAGCATTCGCCTTGCTCGCATGGATGCAGCACGACTTGGCTTTCGCAACGGCGCCTTCGCGCAGGTGATCGTCTTTTTCCTTTGGCATGAGATGCCGCCGGATGCGCGCGCACGAAGCGAAGAGGAGGCTGTGCGCGTGCTTCGGGAGGGTGGCAGGCTCATCGTCGTGGAATATGCGCCGTTGGATGCGGGCAATCCGCTTGCGCGCATTGCACCTTGGCGGCGCGTGATGGAGCGTTTGGAGCCGTTTTTGGCGGGCTTCTGGCGCGAGGATTTGGTCTCGCGCATGCAGCAGCACATGCGGGCGCGCTTTGGGCGCCATGCGCATGTGCAGCAGGTGCGCGTGCAAGGCGGATTGTATGCGTGCTGGGTGTTTGCAGACGGAAGGCAAGGGCACGGATTGCCCCCAAGCGGGCCATCTTTTACGCTTGCCGATTCCAAGAACCGCGCGTTGAGGTAGGTGCATGTTTGAGAAGCTTTTTGGTTGGTTTTCGCAAGACATTGCGATTGATCTCGGCACGGCGAACACGCTCATCTATGTGCGCGGCCAAGGCGTAGTGCTCAACGAACCCTCAGTCGTGGCCGTCTATCGCGAGGGAAGGCGCGAGCGGCCCAAGGTGCTCGCCGTGGGTCAGGATGCCAAGCGCATGCTCGGGCGCACGCCCGAGGCCATTCAAGCCGTGCGGCCGCTCAAAGACGGCGTCATCGCCGACTTTGTCGTCACCGAAGAGATGCTCAAGCAGTTCATTCGCAAGGTGCACAACCGCTCGTGGGGCATCGCGCCGCGCATCGTCGTGTGCGTTCCTTACGGCTCCACGCCCGTGGAGCGGCGCGCGATCCGCGACTCCGCCTATTCAGCCGGTGCGCGCGAGGTGTATTTGATTGAGGAGCCGATGGCGGCGGCGATCGGGGCGGGATTGCCCGTGACCGAGGCTTCGGGATCCATGGTCGTGGACATCGGCGGCGGCACGACCGAGATCGCCGTGATCTCCTATGGCGGCATCGTGCAGTCCAACTCGGTGCGCGTCGGCGGCGATAAGATGGATGAGGCCATCATCAATCATCTGCGCCGCAAATACTCTTTGCTCGTCGGCGAGGCGACAGCCGAACGCATCAAGGTGGAGCTTGGCTGCGCGTTTCCGCAGCCCGAGCGGCGCACGATGGAGGTCAAGGGCCGCGATCTCATCAACGGCGTGCCGAAAAGCCTGGCATTGGACGATGCCGAGGTCTTGGAAGCGCTCACGGAACCCGTGAATGCGATCGTGGAAGGCATCAAAACCTGCTTGGAGAACACGCCGCCCGAGATGTCCGCGGACATCGCCGACAAAGGCATCGTGCTCACAGGCGGCGGCGCGCTGTTGCGCGGCTTGGATGAGCTCATCCGCGAAGAGACGGGGCTTCCTGTGACGGTCGCAGAAGATCCGCTTTTGTGCGTCGTGCTGGGATCGGGGCGCGTGCTGGAGGAGTTGGAGAAGCTCAAAGGCGTGCTCTCCGAGGAATAACGCGCGATGCGCCGCTTTGTGCTGCTTGCGGCGCTTTGGGTCGTGATCGGAAGTCTCATTCTCCTTTGGCCCAAGGGGAGGGTGCAGTCGCAGGCGCTTGCTTGGACGGCCCCGATCGTGGACGCCATCCGAGCGCCGGTGCGCCTGTGGCGCAGGATGGCGCTTTGGTGGGAGAAGCAATCCCAGCTTGTGGCGCGCGTGCGCGCACTGGAAGAGGAAAACGCGCGCGCAAGGCTGCTTGCGATGGAGGTGGCCTCGCTGCGCATGGAGCTTGCGGCGCTCAAAGCGCTCGTGCAGGCCCCGGGCAAGATGGCGCCGTGGCGGGCCGTGCGCGTGATCGGTTCGTTGCCCGCAGGCCCCGCAAGGCGCTTGCTCGTGGTCGGGGCGGCCAAGCCCGATGAGGCCGTGGTGGCGCCGGGGGGGCTCGTGGGTGTGGTGGATGAGGTGCGCGGAGCGCATGCGGTCGTGCGCACGATTTTGGACGCTTCCGTCGCTGTGCCGGCCACGGATTCCACGCGCACATTGGCCCTGCTGGTGCGCGGGGAGGGCACGCGCTTGGTGGTGCGCTTTGCGCCTGCGCATGCCTCTCTCAAAAGCGGCGATGTGATCTATACCTCCGGTGCAGGCGGGCTTTTTCCCCCCGGGGTGCCGATTGCGCGCATCACGAAGGTGCGCAAGGTGCGCGGCAGCCTCTTTCTTGAGGTGGAAGCGGTGCCGACGGCGCAATGGCGCACCACACCCTATCTCGCTGTTGTGCCGCGCTCGTGAGCGGGATGCCGTTTGCGGCTGCGGTTTCGTTGCTCGGCGTGCCTGCGCTGCTCGCTTGGCCGGACTTGCCGCAGCCCGATTGGCCGCTTGCCGTGCTTGGGGGGCTTGTGCTTGCAAGCCCTGCAAGTTGGCGCTGGGCAGCACCGCTGCTTGGGCTGCACGATCTCGTGCTTTGGGGCGCGCCCTGGCACCTTTGGTGGGCTTTTGGTGCCGGGATTTGGTTGCCGTGGCTGGATGTGCGCATCGGGCCGGGGGTGCCGCAGCGCGCGCTTTGGGCCTTGGCGGCGCTTGTCATGCCGGCGCTGGCCGGCTGGTCCTTCGCTTCGCTGCTGCTCACCGCGCTGTTGCTCGTGATCAGTTGGCGGCTTTGGGGCGAGCGGCTTGGGGTTGCTTGAGCCGAGAAGGCGCTTTGAACGGCGCCTTTGGCTTGCACGCGCGCTCGTCGTTGGGCTGTTCGCGGTTTTGCTTGCCCGCGAGGTGCAGCTTGCGTGGATGGAGCATGCGCGCTTTGCGCGCATGGCTGCGCACAATCGCGTGCGGCTCGTGCCGATTCTTCCCGTGCGCGGCGAGATCTTTGACCGTGAGGGACGAGGGCTCGCTGTCAATCGCACGGCGTTCCGAGTCGTGATCACGCCCGAGATCGCAGGCGAAAAGGCCCAAGAGGTGCTGAATGTGGTGGCGCGTGCGCTTGGATGGGGAGATGCGCGGCTTGCGCGCATGCGCGCGCGCATGGCGCGGGCGCGTCCGGATCGCCCCGTGCTGCTTGCCGATCGGCTCGCGTGGGGCAAGGTCGCTTGGCTTGCTGCGCGGCTGCATCGGCTGCCCGGGCTTGGCGTGGAGGCTGCGCCCTACCGCGCCTATCCCGCCGGGCCTGTGGCCGCGCACATCGTGGGGTATCTCTCGCTTGCAGGCCCCGAGGATTTGCGACGCAGCTACTTGGCCACGGAATATGTCGGGCGCACGGGCGCCGAGCGCCGCTTTGAGGCGCGGTTGCACGGGCGCCTGGGCTGGCGCGAGATTGAGGTGGATGCGCGCGGGCGGCGCGTGGCGGTGCTCAACGAAACGCCGCCTACGCGCGGCCAAGATGTGCGGCTTGCGTTGGATCTTGAAGTGCAGCGCGCGGCCTGGCAGGCGCTGGGGCCGCGCGAGGGCGCAGTCGTCGTGTTGGATGTGCAAACAGGCGATGTCATCGCGATGGTGTCGCGGCCGAGTTTTGATCCGAACGCGTTTGTGGGCGGGCTGCGGTGGGAACAGTGGCAGGCATTGCGGCGCGATCCGCGCAAGCCTTTGATGAACCGCGCGTATCAAGCCGCATATCCGCCTGGTTCCGTCTTCAAGGTGATCACGGCGATGGCGGGCATGCGGGCCGAGCTTCCGCTCGTGCATCAACGGATCACCTGCACAGGCGCGATCCACTTGGCCGATCGCGATTTGCGCTGTTGGCGCAAAGAGGGGCACGGGCGCGTGGGGCTTGTGCGCGCGCTCGTGGAATCCTGCGATGTGTATTTTTATCTGCTGGGCGATGCGCTGGGCATGGAGCGTCTTTCGGAAGAGGCGGCGCGCTGGGGGCTTGGCGAGAAAACCGGCATTCCACTTGCCGGCGAGCAAGCGGGCGTAATTCCGGCCAAGCATCCGTATCTCACGCGCTTGTTCCATCGCAAGCTGCGCGGCAGAAGGCGCAACTGGTATCGCGGCGAGACGATGATCACGGCGATCGGCCAAGGCGCGGTCACGGCCACCCCCTTGCAAATCGCCAGGCTCATGGCCGCGCTGGCCAATGGCGGCAAGCTCTTGCGCCCGAAGCTCGCTTTGGATGCCGCGCCTCGCGTGATGCGCACGATCTCGGTGCCTTTTGGGGCGCTTGCGCGCCTGCATCGGGCCTTGCGTGGCGTGGTCGCAGACCCGCGCGGCACGGCGCATGCGGCCTTTTTGCATGTGCCCTGGCCTGTGGCGGGCAAAACGGGCACGGCGGAAGTGGACAAGGCGCACGATGTCGCCCACGCCTGGTTTGCAGGTTTTGCGCCTGCCGACCGCCCGCGCTATGCATTTGCGGTCATCGTGGAGCGGGGCGGGCATGGGGGGGCTGTGGCGGCGCCGGTCGCCGCCGCGGTGGTGCGCGCGCTTGCGCGCATGGAGGCGCGGCTTCGGGAGGCGCAGCGATGAGACGCTTGCAAGAGGTCTGGGATCCTTGGCTGGCGGGCTGGGTGGCGTGTTTGGCCGCGATGGGCTTGGCTACCTTGTATTCGGCCGTGCATTTCGGTGATGTGGGGCTTGTGCGTCGCCAAGCGTTGTTTTGGTGTTTGGGCCTCGTGGCGTGGGGGGTCGGGGCGCTCGTGCCGCTGCGCATTTGGGCGCGCTTGGCTTGGCCTGCCTATGCGGCGGCGCTCGGGCTTTTGCTTGCCACGCTGCTCTTCGGCGATGTGCGCATGGGCGCAAGGCGCTGGTTGGATCTCGGCCTCGTGAGCCTGCAAACCTCCGAGCCTGCAAAGTGGGCGGTGTTGCTTGCGCTTGCGCATTGGCTTGCGGATAAGGAGCCGCGCGACGCACGCACGGTGCTTGCAGCGCTGGCCATCGTGCTTGTGCCGGTGTTGCTGATTGCGTTGCAGCCGGATCTGGGCACGGCGCTCATCACCTTGGGGCTTGCGGCATGGCTCGTGTTCGTGGCCGGGCTTGGATGGCGCTGGGCGCTTGCGGGCTTGCTTGTGGCCGCGGCAAGCCTGCCGCTTATGTGGCGCTATGGCTTGCACGACTATCAGCGCGCGCGCGTGCTCGTGTTTTTGCATCCGGAGCGGGATCCGCTCGGTGCGGGCTATCATGTGTTGCAATCCAAGATCGCCATCGGTTCCGGCGGCATCTTCGGCAAGGGCTGGCTGCACGGCGATCAAGCACGGTTGCACTTTCTTCCCGAGCAGCACACGGACTTCATTTTCGCCGTGCTTGCAGAGGAAGGAGGGCTGCTTGCCGCAAGCGTGCTGTTGCTGCTCTATGCGGCCCTCATTTGGCATTTGCTTGGCATTGCCGCGCGCGCGCCTACGCGCTTCGGCGCCTTGATCGTCGCTGGTGTAGCGGGGGCGTTCGCGCTGTATGTGTTCGTGAACATCGGCATGGCAAGCGGCCTGCTGCCCGTGGTCGGCGTGCCGCTGCCGCTTATAAGCTACGGCGGTTCCTCATTGGTGACGCTCATGTTTCTTCTCGGCGTGTGTGCGCGCGTGCGCGCCGATGCCCAGCACGGCGCGCCGTGGCAACGCCCTGCAAATCCTTACGCCGGCTAAGCCGCCACAGCGCGCGCAAGAACATGCCCCAGGGCACAGGCGGCGCCATGCCGTAGCGCGCCGCTTCCCAGCGGCGCACAAAGCGCATGCCTTCTTCGTCGGCAAAGACGGCAAGCGTGCGCAAGGGCGCACCGGGTGCGCGTTCGGGTGCATAGTGGGCGAGCCAACGGCGAAGCACCCAGCCGCGCAGGTCTTGCCGCGCAAGCACATACAGGCCGAGCGCGGCGGCGCCGCCAAAAAGCCAAGGGAAAAGGCCGAGCAAGGCGGCCGCAAGTTGCGCGCGCGTGCGTGCATCAAACGAGAGCACATAGCGATACCAAGCGAGCTTCACCGCATCCCATGCTTCTTTGAGCTTGCGCGCAGGCGCAAGCCCGCGCGCGGGCGCCTGTTGCCAGCGGACAGGAGGGGTGGGGTCAAAGCGCTGCCATCGGCCGGCAAGCCATACCTCCACCCACGCATGCGCATCGCGGGCGCGCAGCGCGAGGTAGCGGCCGAACTCATTCCATGCGCCGCCGAAATAGCCTGTCACAACACGGCTTGGCAGTCCCAGCGCGCGTGCAGCGAGCGCAAAGGCGCTCGCATAAAGCTCGCAATGCCCATAGCGGTGTTGCAAAAACCAGCCGATCGGGTCTTGCGGATCCGGTTGCGCATCCAGCGCATAGCGCCATGTGCGCATCTCCGCTTCCATCGCCGTGAGGGCCTTTTCGGGCGCAAGATGCGCAAAGCGCGCCGCGAAGCGCCGCACGGCAGGCGAAATGTGCGCCTGGGCGCGCTCGGCGGCCACAGGTGGGCGCAGCGGTGGCGTGGCGCGGCCGATGCCGATCAGCACGCGCATGCGTGCAGAAGGCGTGCGCACGAAGCGCAGCTCGCCCGCGTCGTTGGCCGAGAGAACAAGCTTGCGCGCTTGCACCTGCACGGTGCCTTCCGGCACGAGCAGAAACGCGTGGCTTACGGGTTCGCGATAGAGGGCAAGCCATGCTCGGACGGGGCTGTGCGCAAGGGCTAAGGTGCGGGCGGGGCCTGCAATCCTTGTCTCTTCTACGCGCCGCCACTCATGGCCTGTGAAGACGGATAGCACGGCGCCGCGCCAATAACGATGCGTAAGCAGGCGCTTGGCCTCGGCGGCGGAAAGCCCAAGCGCTTCAATGCGCGCCACCACACGCTCGCTTTCGCTGCGCGCAAAGCTTCCCAAGCGCACGACATCCGCAAAGCCTGTGACCACCATGCGCGGGCTGCGCGGCGAAAGCCAAGGGTTTGTGCCCGTGCGCGGGGCGAGAATGAAGAGCGCAAGCGCCGCAAGCGCGATCGCGAAAAGCGCGCGCGCAGAAAGCCGCGGCGGTGCGGCGGCCAGGGATTGCGCGTGGATGCGCATGGCCGCAAGCAGGGTGAGCGCCGCCCAAGCCGCAAGCGGCACGGCCAGCAAGACCGAGTCCGTAAGCACCGTGGAGGCAAGCACAAGAAAGCCCGCCACGATCAACCGATGCAGATCGTTGCGCGGGCACGGCTCTTCCCACACGACGACGACGGCAAGAAGCAGCAAAAAGTCCGTAAGCGCCTCAATCCACGCCGTCCCTGTGGCGACTTCCGCGCAGGCGAACAAAAGCGCAAGCCAGCCGAGCGCCGAGGCGGCCCGCTCGGAAAGCGCACCTAGACGCGGGAAGAAAAAGCGAAAAGTAAGCGAGACAAGCGCCGCAAGCCAAATCACAGGGCGCACGAAGTCCGAAAGCGCAAGCGTGGCTATGCCTGCGGCAAGTGTGGCCAGTGTGGCGCGCTCCACAGGCCCGCGGTTCATGGGCCGGCCAGTGAAAGCAAGCGCCCCTCCACGACGGGCGGGGGCGCGTTTTGGGCGCGTGCCTGCGCGAGCAGCCGCGCCGCCGGCAAAATCCCTTGCCCAAGCTCTGCGGCCTTTTCACCCACGCGGATGCGCCGCATACCCGGGCGCTGCACGAGCGCCCATGCCTCGGCGAGCAGCGCCTCCAAGTCCTCCAGCGATTTGCCATGCAAACGGAGATCCACGGTTAGTGCGGCGTCTTCCGTGAGTTCCTCATCGTGGAAGCGTTTCACGAGCCATTGTTCGGGGGCGCGACCGGCTGCACGCCGCCAATGCACGCGCGCAAGCGGCTCGCCGGGCGCATAGCGTTGCAAATCCTCAAAGTCCATGCCGAAGCGGGCGCGCAAGGGGTGCAAAGCCGGTGCGCGCATGCCCGGCGGCACGACGATTTCCAAACGAGCCGGCAGCGTGCGCGCAAGCACGAAGATGCCGGCCGGTGCCGCCGTGGTGCAGATCAGGCTGCGCAACCGATACACGCCGCGCGGAGCCGCAGGTGCCGCGCGCAGCGAAAGCCATGCGCGTGTTCCGTCATCCACGATCTCCGCGTGCAGACCTTTGGGCATCTTGATCTGCACACGCCCAGGCGCAGGAAGCCGCGCAAGCGGGCGCGTTTGCGCACTTGCGGGCGGCACAAGCCATGTGCCGGCAAGTGATCCCGTTGGCACGGCCCTAAGCATGCGCAAGCCCTCTACAAAGGCGGCGATGAGCACGCCCGTGCCCAGCGCCGCTGCAAGCACGAGCAGGTTGTTGCCGGAGCTCGTCGCCGCAGCCCAAGCGCCCGCCACCGAGCCTGCGAAGATCCAGCCGGCTTCGGTAAGGCCCATCTCCAAGCCGCCCAGGCGCAGGCGCAAGCGCACGAGCCACGCAAGCAGCCGCCGCACCCAGAAAGGAAGCGGAACCTCGGCGCGTGTGCCGTTCATGCGGGCACGGGCACCTCAGCGAGCAGCGCCTGCAATGCGGCTTGCGCGTCCTCGCCTGCACGCACGCGATGCGCAAGCACGGGCACGGCCACGCGCTGGGCGTGAAACGCCGTAGGGAAAGGCTCGCCTTCCAGCCAGGCAAGCACTTGCGTGGCTACGAGCCAATGGCGCGCTGCGCGCGGCGAAATCCCAAGCTCCCAGCGCGCACGCGAGGCGCGCACGACCGCAAGCAGGTAATCCACAAGCACAGGCGGCGGCTCGTTGAGCGCAAGCGCACGGGCCGCAGCCAAATCTTCCCAGCACGCCACAGGAGCGATCTCCTGCAAGCGCTCGCGCCCGGCGCGGCCCGTGAGCACCTCGCGCTCGGCCTCGGCATCGGGATAGCCGAGCGAAAGCCGCATGAAAAAGCGATCCAACTGCGCCTCGGGCAGCGGAAACACGCCGAGATGCTCCAAGGGGTTTTGCGTGGCGATCACGAAGAAGGGATCGGGAAGCGCATGGGTCGTGCGCTCCACGCTCACGCGCCCCTCGGCCATCGCCTCCAAAAGCGCCGATTGCGTTTTGGGGCTTGCGCGGTTGATCTCGTCCGCAAGCACGATGTGGTGAAAGATGGGGCCGGGATGGAACACGAAGCTGCGCTTGGCGGGGTCATAGACCTCCACGCCCGTGATGTCCGCAGGCATAAGATCCGCCGTGAACTGGATGCGGCCGAAGTCGGCGCCGAAGGCGCGCGCGATGGCCTCAGCGAGCGTCGTTTTGCCCACGCCGGGAGGATCTTCCAAAAGCACATGGCCTTTGGCGATCATCGCCACGAGCACCAAGCGCACGATCTCGGATTTGCCGGCCAGCGCGCGCTCCACGGCCGCTTCCACGGCCAGCAACCGCTTGCGCGGATCAGAGCCCGAGCGCGGCGAGTTCTTCATCGGAAAATCCGAAAAAGTGGCCGATTTCGTGCCAAAGGGTGGTGCGCACGGCCTCTTGCAACGATTCCCCCGTGGCTTCGCAATGGCGGCGCAGCGGCTCTGCAAACAAACGAATGCGCTCAGGAAGCTTGCCCGTCGGCGCCAAGGATGCTTCCACGAATCCCCCTTCGCCCTCAAACACGCCCAGCAGCTCTTCCGGGTTGTCTATGCCCAATGCGCGCAATGTGTCCGCATCGGGCCAGTCCTCCACGAGGATGAGCACATGCGCAAGCGGCTTTTGCAACGAAGCGGGAAGCGCCGCAATGGCTGCGCGCGCGGCTTGCACGATCGCCTCATCCATAGCAAGCAAAGGTGCCGAGCACGCGCGAAGCGTCAAGCCCATTGACCTCGTTCCTTGCGGCATCCATGCTTGCTCATCGTGCAGCGCGTGGGCGTATTGATCGCAGAGGACGAGCCGCTTGTCGCCAAGGCGTTGGAGCGGCACCTCGTCCGCTATGCCTCCGAGCGGGGCGTGGCGCTGGACTTGCTCGTGGCGCGCGACGGCATTGCGGCTTTGCGCGCCGCCCAAGACCCGCGCCGCCGCTGGCACTTGATTCTCTTGGATTATCGGTTGCCGGTGTTGGACGGCGAGGCCGTGTGGCAATCGCTTGCTGTTGCGCGCCCCGAGCTTCTTCCCCGCATCGTCTTCATCACGCAGGCGCCTGAAGAACTCAAAACTGAGCACGAAGGCCCCAAAATCCCGATCCTTGGCAAGCCCTTTCCGTTTGAGGTGCTCGCCAAGCTCTTGGATGCCGTGCTGCGCAGAACGAGCAGCAAAGCGCGCTAGGCGGCAAGCCTGCGCAGCACATCGGCGAGCGCCGCGCTGGAAAACGGCTTTTCCAGCCAGGCGTCGGGATGCGCCTCTTCCGCAGGCGGGCGCGAGGTCGCGCCGGAGACGAGCACGACGCGCAGCTTCGGCCAGCGCTTGCGGATTGCACGCAGCGCTTCTAGCCCGTCCATGCGCGGCATGCGCACATCCATCAGCACCAGCGAAACCTCGCGCTCGCACGCAAGCACATCCAACGCCTCTTTTCCGTCGCCTGCTTCCACGACGGCGATTTCCCAGCGCTTGAGCATATTGACGGTGGCACGGCGCACGAGCGGATCGTCATCCACGACAAGCACCTTGCCCGGCCAATGCACGGCTTCTGCGGGCGGGGCTTGCGCCTCTTCTTGCGGGGTCGGGGCGCGCTCAGGAAGGGCCGGCAGCCAAAGGATGAAGCGCGCGCCTTCGTGATAACGCTCATCCAGCTCGGCGAAGCCTCCATGCGCGCGGGCCACCCCGAAGACGACCGCAAGCCCAAGCCCTTTGCCTTGCTCGCGCGTCGTGAAAAACGGCGCAAAGACGCGCTCGCGCACCTCAGGCGGCACGCCCGGGCCGTCGTCCTCCACCACGAAGCCGATCGCTTGCGCGGGCGCATCCAGCTCGTGCGCGCGCCAGGCGAGGGCTCGGCATGCTTCGCCCGCAGCGATGTCCACGCGCAGGCGCACGAAGGAGCCTTCGCCTTTTTCTTCCATCGCTTGCAAGGCGTTGAGGCCGAGGTTGAAGACGGCCTGCACGAGTTGCGTGCGGTCGCCGAGCACAAGCGGCGCTTCTTGCGGCACATCCACCTCCACGCGCAGATGCGGCGGTGCCGCCATGCGCAAAAGCCGCTCCGCTTCGCGCAGCACCTGCGCGGGATGCAGGCGCCGGCTTTCGCGACGGCCGCGCCCGGCATAGGCAAGAAGCTGATGCGTGAGACTTCCTGCGCTTTGCGCAGCCTGCACGGCTTCAGAGATCGTTTGCTTGACCTCATCACGCAGCGCCATTTCGCGCGCCTGTTCCAGCGCGGCCACGATCACCGTAAGCAGATTGTTGAGATCGTGCGCGATGCCGCCGGCCAGCATCCCGAGCTCCTCCCAACGGCGCGCTTGGGCCGTGCGCTTTTGTTCTTCTTCACGCTCGCGCTCCAGTTGCTTGCGCTGAGTGATGTCTTGGGTGATGACGATGACGCCGCAACGCTTGCCGTCGCGCGGGCGACACCAGGGCATGAAGGTGCCCAGCCAATCGCGCAAGCCGCCGTCCGGCCCGGGATGGCGGAACTCGTGCGCGACGATCTCCCCTGCAAGCGCACGCTGAAAGAAAGGTTGAATTTGCTCGCGCCAGACTTGCTCGCCCCAGACTTCCCGCACATGCGCCCCTGCAAGCTCGTGAAACGACTTGCCCACAAGCCCGGCAAGCGCCGCGTTGAACTCCACATAGCGGGCTTGTGCGTCCAGAAACGAGATGGGCGTGGGGATCGCATCCAGCATCGCGCGGGCAATCGCCTTGCGCTCGCGCGCAAGCCGCAGCGCGCGCCGCTCGGCGTGCAGAAGAAGGCCGATGAGAAGTAGTGTTGTAAGCGCGCCGCCTGCGGTGAGCGTGGTGAGCGCAAAGCCGTAGATGGAGAAAAAGCGCGGCTTCGGCACTGCCGCAAGCCGAAAGGTGCCCAACGGCGTGCGCACCTCTTTGCGCACGGGCGCATGGGTGAAGTCCGGCGTGCGTTTTTCGTCTCCGTGCGGATCCAGACGCAGCCATGCTGCGCTTGCCGGCACCTGCACGCCCACGGCGATTCCGCGCTCGGGCATGTGTGCAAGCGCATCGCGCGCCAAGGCCACGGCATGGACACGGCCTTCCACGCGCCAGCCGCGGTAGCGGAAGGAAAGCGGAACGGCTTGCGGTGTTTGCGTGCGCGCTTGCCATGTGAAGCCGAAGGCATCGCCTTGCACATCCACGGCTTGCAGCCAGCCGCGCCGCGCCGAGGCCGTGGCCGCCGCGATCTCGGCGAACTCTTCCTGCACCGCGCGCGGCGTGTGGCCTGCGCGCACGAGTAGGCCGTCCACCAGCGTGGCGATCATCTCCAAGTCCCGCTTGGTGTCCTGCACAGCGTCCGCGATGTCGGCGGCGGCGTCGGCCAGGGCCTGGGCCATGATGCGCTTGCGGGTCTGCACATCGGCATGCCAGGCCGCCCACACGGCGGCGGCGGCAAGCAGCAAGAGGCTTCCGATGGCAAAGGCTGCGCGCGGGGTGCGCAAGATGCGACGGAAAGAACTAAGGGGAGAGCGAAACGCCAAGCCTTGTTTCCCAAGCCCGACGAAAGTCTTCTACGCGCTTGCGCAGCACTTCGGGATCCTTCGGCCGATCCTCCACGAGCGGCTTGCCGCCGTAGGTGGCGAGCAGCCCGAACAATGCATGGCGCACATCGCGGCGCTCATCCTCGTCTTGGGCACGGACAAGGCGCGCGAGGAGTTCTTCCGCGCGGCGGATCACGGCGCGCAGCGCTTCTGCGCGTTCCTTGGGATCGGCGAACAGCGATTCTACTTCGGCGGCTTGCGCCTCATCCAGCATGGCCTAAGACCTGCGCAAGCCAGCGCTCTAGAAAGTGCACATCAAACTCGCCGCGTTGAAAGTCCGGATTGGCGAGCAGCCGCCGGTGCAGTTCCACATTCGTCGTGACGCCGAGCACGGCAAGCTCCTCCAATGCGCGCTGCATGCGCCGGATGCATTTCTCGCGATTATGCGCGTGTGCGATCACCTTCGCAATCATGGAGTCGTAGTGCGGCGGGATCGTGTAGCCCGTATAAAGGTGTGAGTCCACGCGCACGCTGCGCCCGCCCGGTGCATGCCAGAGTTCCACCTTGCCGGGCGAGGGGCGGAAGCTGAACGGATCCTCGGCGTTGATGCGGCACTCCATCGCATGGCCGCGGATCGCGATGTCCTCTTGCCGGAAAGGCAGCTTTTCGCCTGCGGCCACGCGCAGTTGCCACTCCACGAGATCAATGCCCGTGATCTCTTCGGTGATGGGATGCTCCACTTGCAGGCGCGTGTTCATCTCAATGAAGTAAAACTGCTTGTCGGGTGTGACGAGAAACTCCACGGTGCCGGCGTTTTCATAACCCACTGCGCGTGCTGCGGCCACGGCGGCTTCGCACAGGCGCTTGCGCGTATCGTCATCCAAAAAGGGGCTCGGCGCCTCTTCTAACACCTTTTGGTGGTTGCGCTGCAGCGAGCATTCGCGCTCAAACAGATGCACGATGTTGCCGTGGCGGTCGGCGAGCACCTGCACCTCAATGTGGCGCGGGCGCTCCAGAAACTTCTCCACGAACACGGCGCCATCGCCGAAGGCGGCTTGTGCTTCGGACTGCGCCATCATCACGGCATGCGGCAGCGCCGGCTCCGAGCGCACGACCTTCATGCCGCGCCCGCCGCCGCCTGCTGCGGCCTTGATGATCACGGGAAAGCCGATCGCGCGTGCGATTTCCAGGGCCTCATCGGGTGTCGCCACGGGGCCGTCGGAGCCCGGCACCACAGGCACGCCCGCTTTCTTCATCGCTTGCTTGGCGCGCACCTTATCGCCCATCGTGCGCATGGCCGCAGGCGGCGGCCCGATCCAGGCATAGCCCGATTCCAGCACGATCTCGGCGAACTCGGCGTTTTCAGCCAAAAACCCATAGCCTGGATGGATCGCTTCGGCGTCGGCCACTTCCGCCGCGGCCATGATCGCGGGGATGTTCAGATACGAGCGCACGGCGGGCGCAGGGCCGATGCAGATCGCCTCATCCGCAAGGCGCGCGTGCATGCTGTCGCGGTCGGCCTCGGAATAGACGGCGATCGTGCGCACGCCGAGCTCCTTGCAGGCGCGGATGATGCGCACGGCGATCTCGCCGCGGTTGGCGATGAGCACCTTGTGAAACATCGCGGCTCCTTACAGCGGGCGGATCACGAACAAGGGCTGGCCGTATTCCACGGGCTGCGCGTTCTCCACGAGGATCTTCTCCACCACACCATCGTATTCAGCTTCAATCTCGTTCATGAGCTTCATGGCCTCAATGATGCAAAGCACATCGCCTTTCTTGACGCGCTGGCCTTCCTTCACGAACGGCTCGGCATCGGGGCTCGGCGCGCGATAAAAGGTGCCGACCATCGGCGCGCGCACGATGTATTCCTCAGGCGTTTCCGTCTCCTCTTGCGCAGGTGCATGGGGCTCGGACGCAGCTTCGGAAGCAGGCGGCGGCACCGAGGCGGCCGATGGCGCGGGCGCAGCGGACGCAGGCGTTTGCGCGGCGTGCCCGGCAGGCGGCGTGCGCGTGATGCGGATCGTGGTGTCGCCTTCAGTGATTTCAATCTCGGCCACATCCGAGCGCTCAATGAGCCGAATGAGCTTGCGAATCTTGGCGATGTCCATCATGAGCCTCCTTGTTGTGCGCGCAAGGTGCGCACGAGCGCTTCCAAAGCAAGTTCATAGGAAAGCGCGCCGAAGCCCGCAATCACGCCAAGCGCAATGTCCGCAAGCAACGAGCGATGGCGAAAGGGCTCGCGCGCATAGATGTTGGAAAGATGCACTTCCACGAACGGGATGCGCACGGCGAGCAAAGCATCGCGCAGGGCGATGGATGTGTGCGTGTAGGCCCCGGGATTGAACACGATGCCCTGGGTGCCGTCCGCTCCGGCAGCATGGATGCGGTCAATCAGCTCCCCTTCGTGGTTGCTTTGCGCATGTTGAAGCGCTACGCCGAGCGCCTTTGCGCGCGCTTCCAGCCGTGTTCTGATGTCTTCCAGCGTGGTGCGTCCGTAGTGCTCAGGCTCGCGCAGGCCTAAGAGGTTCAGGTTCGGGCCGTGCAGCACGAGCACCTTCACGGTTGCTCTCCGAGCTCTTGAAGCAACGCTTGCACGCGCGCGTCATCCGGGTTGCGCATCCAAAGCGCTGCGGCCATCGCGCGCGCAGCCTCTTTTTCGCCTTGCTGCCAAAGGATGCGCGCAAGCCGCACGGCGGGCGGGATGCGCACGCGCCCCAGCGCCGAGCGCGACAGCCGCTCCGCGCGCTTTTGGGCGGCTTGTGCGCGCTTGATGTCGCCTTCTTGGGCGAAAAGCCGCGCCGCCATCGCCCAAACGCGCGCTTCTGCGGGCGCGAACGCCAAAAGATCGCGAAGATGCGCACGCGCAGCCTGCAAATCGCCTGCGGCCAGCGCCGCTTCCATTGCCTGCACGCCCTCATCCACGCCTTGCCAGTTGTGCGGGCGCGGCGGCTTGGGACGATCTCGGCGCGCTGATAGCATGCGCGGCATTCTGCGGCTCAAGCCTTGGTGCAGCAACGAGGACGCGATGCCCCGCATTCGGCTCAACGGTGAGGAACGGGATGTGCGCGCACAGACAGTTGCGGCGCTCGTGGAGGAGCTCGGGCTTGCGCATCGCTACATCGCCAGTGAGCGCAATCGGGAGGTCGTGCCGAAAAGCGCCTGGGCAAGCAGCCCCGTGGCCGAGGGCGACCGCATTGAAATCGTGCAGATGATCGGAGGAGGATGATCCTGTGGCCGAAGACCTTTTGAAGATCGGTTCCTATACCTTCCGCTCGCGCCTCATCGTCGGCACGGGCAAATACAAGGACTTTGCGACGACGAAGGCCGCCGTGGAGGCTTCAGGCGCCGAGATGGTGACGGTGGCCGTGCGGCGCGTGAACATCACGGATCCGAACAAGGAAAACCTTCTGGATTACATTGATCCCAAGCGCTATGTGATCCTTCCCAACACGGCGGGTTGCTACACGGCCGAGGATGCCGTGCGCACGCTCCGGCTCGCGCGCGAGGCGGGCGGCTGGAAGCTCGTGAAGCTGGAGGTGCTCGGCGATCCCGAAACGCTCTATCCGAATGTCGTGGAGACCCTGCGCGCGGCTGAGATGCTGGTCAAAGACGGCTTTGAGGTCATGGTCTATACGAATGACGATCCGATCACGGCCAAGAAGCTGGAGGATGTGGGCTGTGTGGCCGTGATGCCGCTCGGCAACCCGATCGGCTCAGGCCGCGGCATTGCCAATCCGTTCAACATCCGCGTGATCAAGGAGCGCCTGTCCGTGCCCGTGATCGTGGATGCGGGGCTTGGGGCGCCCTCGGATGCGGCGCTCGCGATGGAGCTCGGCGTGGATGCCGTGCTCATCAACACGGCCATCGCCGAGGCCAAAGACCCCGTGCGCATGGCGCGCGCGATGCGGCTCGCGGTGCAGGCGGGCCGCGAGGGGTATCTCGCCGGCCGCATGCCCAAGCGTGCGTTCGCCTCGGCTTCCTCACCCACCGAAGGCTACTTCTGGACATAGGCTTTGGACTTCGGCCTCGCAAACGATCTTTTTCTGCGTGCGTGCCTGCGCATGCCGACACCGCGCACGCCCGTGTGGATGATGCGCCAGGCGGGGCGCTATCTTCCCGAATACCGCGCCGTGCGCGAACAAGCGGGCGATTTTCTCACGCTTTGCAAGACGCCCGAGCTTGCCGCCGAGGTGACCGTGCAGCCTGTGGAGATCCTCGGCGTGGATGCGGCGATTCT
>WFOX01000069.1 GCA_015487905.1 Mariprofundales bacterium | reverse complement strand
CCCGTCCTCCATGCGGCCCCAGGCCGCATAGAACTCCAGCATCGTGAACTCGGGGTTGTGCAGCGTATCCATCCCCTCGTTGCGGAAGTTGCGACCAAGCTCAAACACGCGCTCAAAGCCGCCGACAAGCAAGCGCTTCAAAAACAGCTCGGGCGCGATGCGCAGATAAAAGTCATGATCCAAGGCGTTGTGGTGCGTGATGAACGGGCGCGCCGCCGCCCCCCCGGGCTGCGCTTGCAAGATCGGCGTTTCCACCTCCAGAAAGCCGCGCCGAAGCAGCCCCTCGCGCAGCGCTTGGATCACGCGCGCGCGCTTTGTGAAGACCTCGCGCACCTCGGGATGGGCGATGAGATCCAGATAGCGCTTGCGATAGCGCAGCTCCTTATCCGTGATGCCGTGCCATTTCTCCGGCAAGGGCCGCAGGCATTTCACGAGCATGCGCACGCTGCGCGCGCGCACGGAAAGCTCGCCCGTGCGCGTGAAGAAAAGCTCGCCTTCGGCGCCCACGATGTCGCCGAGATCCCAGCGCTTCGTTTCCGCATAGGCCTCAGCGCCGAGCACGCCGACATTGAGGAAAAGCTGGATGTCGCCGGTGCCGTCGCGCAGCTTCACAAAGCTCGTCTTGCCGATCACGCGATGGGCGACGATGCGTCCGGCCACCCGCACGGACACGGGGTTCTCTTCCAGCGCCTTGGGATCGGCTTGATCATAGCGCGCGTGCAGCTCGGCAGCGTTATGGGTTTTTCCAAAATCGTTCGGGTAGTTCCAGCCTGCTCCCTTGAGCGCCGCAAGCTTCGCGCGCCGCGCGGCGATCTGCTCGGCCAGGCTTTTTGCGCTCATGCAGCGTTCCTGGAGTGGATCTCCACCTCGCCGAAGAAGAAGGCGATCTCCTTGGCTGCGTTTTCCTCCGAGTCTGACCCGTGCACGGCGTTGGCCTCAATGGATTCGCCGTGATCGGCGCGGATCGTGCCGGGTTCAGCCTTTTTCGGGTCGGTCGCGCCCATGAGCTTGCGGTTGAGCGCGATCGCGTTTTTGCCCTCCAAGACCATCACGAGGATCGGCCCCGAGCTCATGTAGCGGCAAAGATCCTCATAGAAGGGCTTGCCGCGATGCACGGCATAAAAGCGCCCGGCCTCTTCAGGCGTAAGCCGCGTCATCTTGGCCGCCACGACCGCAAGGCCGTTCTCCTCAAAGCGGCGGATGATGTCGCCGATCACATTCTTCGCGACCGCATCGGGCTTGATGATGGACAATGTGCGCTGCACGGGCATGGCCTTGTTCCTCCTCGTCCAGGGATTGGGCGCGCGAGCTTAGCGCGGCCCTCATTCAATCTCCATCAGGCACTCATCGGGATTGACATTGTCGCCTTCGCGCACATGGATGGCCTTGACCACGCCGGCCACGGGCGCATGCACGGGGTTTTCCATCTTCATCGCCTCCACGACGAGCACGACATCGCCCGCCTGCACATGATCGCCGACCTGGACATGGATCTTCACGACCCGCCCGGGCATCGGGGCCGTGACATCGGAGTCCTTGGACGCCTTCGGGCGCTTGGAGCCGCGCTCAGCACGCGCCGTGTCAATCTTGCCGCCCTCGGCCGGCACGACCTCGGCCAGCGTCTCCACGAAGACCTCTTCCAGCACATTGTCCACGCGGATGTAGTAGGGCTTGATCCCGTCCTCTTCGTGGCCCGTGCCCTCAATCTTGATGTGATACTGCTCGCCGTGGATCGTGACATGAAACTCTGTGGGCGCAAGCCGCGGCGGCTCGGCGCTTGCGGGCTGATCCGCCCCTTCTTCGGCGGGCGCCTCCAACGGCTCCGGTTTGAGTTCGCCCTTTTCGCGCTGCTCAAAGAACTCCAGGGCCACGGTCGGAAACAGCGCATAGGAAAGCACATCCTCAATGGAGCGGGCCTTGTCGCCGATCTCGCGCGTGATGCGATCCAGCTCCGGCTCCAAGAGATCCGCAGGCCGCACCTCAATCGGCTCCTCATCGCCCAGCGCCGCCCGGCGCACCTTCTCATTGACCTTGCCAAGCGGCCGGCCATACATGCCCTTGAGATAGGCCTTGGTCTCGTTCGTGATGACCTTGTAGCGCTTGCCCGTGATCACATTGAGCACGGCTTGGGTGCCGACGATCTGGCTTGTGGGGGTAACGAGCGGCGGATAGCCGAAGTCGGCGCGCACGCGCGGCACCTCCTCCAACACCTCGTCCATCTTCTCCAATGCCCCCTGCTCTTTGAGCTGGTTGGCGAGGTTGGAGATCATGCCGCCCGGGATTTGGCTTACGAACACGCGCGTATCCACGCCCGTGAAGTCCGATTCAAAGCGCTTGTATTTCTTGCGCACCTCGCGGAAGTAGGCCGCGATCTCCTGCAACAGCGCAAGATCAAGTCCCGTGTCGTATTCGGTGCCTTGAAAGGCCGCCACCATCGCCTCAGTCGCGGGGTGGCTTGCTCCACCTGCAAGCGGGCTGATGGCCGTGTCAATAATGTCGCAGCCCGCATGCACGGCCTCCCATTGCGCAAGCTCCGCCACACCCGAGGTCGCGTGCGTGTGCAAATGCAAAGGCAAATCCACGGCCTCCTTGATCGCGGCCACAAGCTCGCGCGCGGCCTTGGGCGTGAGCAATCCCGCCATGTCCTTGATCGCGATCACATCGCAGCCCATGTCGGCCAAGCCCTTGGCGAGATCCACAAAATGCTGGATCGTGTGCACGGGGCTTGTCGTGTAGCAGATCGCGCCCTCGGCGATCTTGCCGTTTTCCTTCACCTGGCGGATCGCCACGCGCAGGTTGCGAAGGTCGTTCATCGCGTCAAAGACGCGGAACACATCCACGCCGTTGGCCGCGGCCATATCCACGAACTTGCGCACGACATCATCGGCATAGTGGCGATAGCCGAGAAGGTTCTGGCCGCGCAAGAGCATTTGGATGGGCGTGTTCGGAAGCGCCTTTTTGAGCCTGCGCAGCCGCTCCCAGGGGTCTTCCTTCAAAAAGCGCAGGCAGGCGTCAAAGGTCGCTCCGCCCCAGGCCTCAATGGACCAAAAGCCCACCTGATCCAGCTTTTCGCAGATCGGCAGCATATCCTCGGTGCGCATGCGCGTGGCAAGCAGCGACTGGTGCCCGTCGCGCAAGGCAAGCTCGGTGATGAAAAGCTTTCGTTTTTGCGTTTGCTT
>WFOX01000068.1 GCA_015487905.1 Mariprofundales bacterium | reverse complement strand
TTTTTGAGATACTGCAACAGCGGCATGTTCTCGCCGCAGCTTACTCCTACGCAAAGAATCGCATGGCGCTTGTAAGGCTGCACCATCGGCATCATCCCACCTCCTGCATCCATCCCGCCAAGGATGCGAGAAATGTCTCGTGCTCGGCAAGCGGCTTGCCGATCGCAAGCTCAACCCCCGCCTGTTGCGCAGCCGCTATAAGCCCTTCCCGCCATGCCCCCTCGGCAACGAACACGGGCTGCACGGCCAAGGGCTTGCCCTCCTCCTCGCGCCAACGCGCAAGGATGCGCGCAAGCGCAGGCTTGCCGTGCCAAGCGGCAATCACGGGATAACTGAAAATGCGCGTATGCGCATAAAGCGCTGCGATCAGCGCCTCGCAATGTTGCCAGTCATGCACGAGAAACAAGACGGCCGTGCGCCGGCCGAATGCGGCTTGGGCGCTTGCCACAGCGCTTTGGGCCACAAGCTCCGCCGGCGGCGCACCGCAAAAGCGCGCCTGCGCCCGCGCCGCAAGCGCCTCCGCCTCCGCGATGTGCCCGCCTGCACATAGCAAAAGCGCCATGGCGCGCTGCGCCTGCGGCACCTCTGCTTGCAGATCTTCCAATGTGGCAAGCCCAATGCGGGCCTTGAGCCTCTGGCACAATCCGTCCACCAGCGGCGCATATGCCTTGCGGCCGGCCGTGGAGCCATGCGTGATTACGAGCCAATCCAGCACCTAGCCTCCCCAAACAAAAACGCGGCGAGCCATTGCCCGCCGCGTTGAATGCTTGCTTTTGCCTGCTTGTCCATGCTCAGGCCGCTTCCTGCTTTTGCGCATCGGCCTTCGCCGCAGGCTGCTCCACGAACTCAATGATCGCCATCGGTGCCGCATCGCCTTTGCGAAAGCCGGTTTTGATGATGCGCGTATACCCGCCTGGCCGATCGCGGAACAAGGGCGCGACCTCCGCAAAGAGACGATGCACGATCTTGCGCCGATCACGCCGCTTGATGCGCGCAAGCGCAAGCCGGCGCGCATGCAAATCGCCGCGCTTGCCCAATGTCACGAGCCGCTCCACGAACGGCCGCAACGCCTTCGCCTTGGCAAGCGTCGTTTCAATGCGGCCATGCAGGATCAACGCCGCAGCGAGATTGGAAAGCACCGCCTCGCGATGGCCGGTCTTGCGTCCGAGCTTCCCCCGCTTTTTCCGATGTCGCATCGCTTAGGCTCCTTCGGTTTCGGTCATCCCAAGGCGCAAGCCGAAACGCGCAAGCGCCTCCTCAATCTCAGCCAACGATTTGCGCCCGAAGTTCGGCGTGCGCAACAGATCCTGCGCCGTGCGCACGACAAGCTCGCCGATCGTCGTAAGCCCATCGGCCTTGAGCGTGTTGAGCGTGCGACCGGAAAGCTCCAGATCCTCAAGCGGACGCGCCAGAATCTTTGCAAGCTCATCGCCTTTCGGCTCGGGCTTCGGCGCCTCTTCCACCTGCGAGAAGTCCACAAACACGCGCAACTGCTCCATGAGCAAACGCGCAGCCTCATTCACGGCCTCGGCTGGGGCGATCGCGCCGTTCGTCTCCACCTCCAAGATCAGCTTGTCGTAGTCCGTGCGCTGGCCCACGCGCGCCTGCTCCACGCGCACGGCCACGCGCCGAATCGGTGAGAACGACGCATCCAAAAGGATCCGCCCGATCGGCTTGCTCTTGGGCGCGCGCTCGGCGGCCGGCGAATAGCCGCGCCCCCATTCGGCCTTCGCTTCCAGCTTGAGCTTGCCGTCTTCGTTGAGGTGCGCAAGCACAAGCTCCGGATTGAGCACGGCCACGCCCGCCGGACACGCGAAGTCGCCTGCGCGCACGACCGCCGGCCCTTCCACCTCCAGAGTCAGCGTGGCCTGCTCAATGTGCGGCTCCATGCGCAAATCCACTTCCTTGAGCGCAAGCAAGATGTCCAACACATCCTCGCGCACGCCCGGGATCGTCGCGAACTCGTGCGCGACACCCTCCATCTGCACTTCCGTAATCGCCGCACCCGGGATGGAAGAAAGCAGCATCCGACGCAAACCGTTGCCGATCGTCGTGCCGTAGCCGCGCTCGAGCGGCTCAAAGGTAATCTTCGCAAGCCGGCCCGGCACGACCTCTTCCACCTGCACGCTGCGCGGCCGAATGAGCTTGAGCTCCATGAGTGCCTTCCCCTCGTCTTACTTGGAGTAGAGCTCTACGATGAGCTGCTCGCGAATGTTCGGATCGAGCTGCTCACGCGACGGCAATGCACGATACACGCCTTCCAGTTTGTCGTAGTCCACATCCAACCACTCCGGCGCACCGCGCGCCGCCGCCTGCTCCACGGCCATGCGCACGCGCAGGTGCTGCTTGGCCTTCTCGGCCACTTGCACGCGCGCGCCCACCGGCACCTGATAGGAGGGAATGTCCACGATGCGGCCGTTTACGAGGATGTGCCGATGGCGCACCATTTGCCGCGCCTCGGCGCGCGATGCCGCAAACCCCATGCGATACACGAGGTTGTCCAGCCGCGACTCCAGAATTTGCAAAAGGTTGACACCTGTAATCCCAGGGCGCCGGTTCGCCTCCTCAAAATACCGCCGGAACTGGCGCTCGAGCACGCCGTAAATGCGCTTCACCTTTTGCTTTTCGCGCAACTGGATGCCGTAGTCGCTCATCTTCGCGCGCCGCATCTGCCCGTGCATGCCGGGCGGATAGGGGCGCTTCTCCATCGGGCACTTGCTCGTGTAGCACTTATAGCCCTTCAGATACAGCTTCTCACCCTCGCGGCGACACAAACGACACCTAGGTCCCGTATAGCGTGCCATCTAGCTTCCCCTTTTTTACACGCGACGTTTCTTCGGCGGCCGACAGCCGTTGTGCGGAATCGGCGTCACATCGCGGATGTAGGTGATCTCAAGCCCGGATGCGTGCAATGCGCGCAGCGCGGACTCGCGCCCAGGCCCAGGGCCCTTGATGAGCACGGCGGCCTTTTTCACGCCCAAATCCATCGCCTTTTTGGCCGCCTTCTCGGCCGCCACCTGTGCGGCATAGGGCGTGCTCTTGCGCGAGCCGCGAAACTCCTGACCAGCCGAATGCCAGCAAAGCGCATTGCCCGCTTCATCCGTGAAGGTGATGATCGTGTTGTTGAAGGTGGCCTTGATGTGTGCCACCGCATGCACGACCTGCTTCGCCAGCTTCTTCTTTTTCTTCGCCTTCGCCTTCGCCACGGCTTGGGCCTCCTTTTACTTCTTGCCGGGCTTCTTCTTGCCCGCCACGGTCTTGCGCGGGCCTTTGCGCGTGCGCGCGTTCGTGCGCGTGCGCTGACCGCGCACAGGCAATCCGGCGCGATGGCGAAGCCCGCGATAGCAGCCGATGTCCATCAGCCGCTTGATGTTCATCGCCACCTCGCGCCGGAGATCGCCCTCCACCTTGTAGTTCTCCTCAATGATCTTGCGGATGCGCACGATCTCGTCATCCGTAAGCTCGTGCACGCGCTTGTTCGGATCCACGCCCGCCTCGGCCAAAATCTTCTTGGATGACGAACGACCGATGCCGTAGATGTATGTCAGCGCAATCTCCACGCGCTTGTTGGTTGGAATGTTGACACCTGCTATGCGCGCCACGCAAAAACCTCCCTTGCCAAACTCACGCCGCCCGCAAGAAGGGCGCGCATCTTAGCCCGCAAGCCCCCCATGCGCAAGGACTAGCCTTGACGCTGCTTGTGGCGCGGGTTCTTGCAGATCACGCGCACGACCCCCTTGCGCCGAATGATGCGGCAATCCTTGCAAATGCGCTTGACCGACGGCCTTACCTTCATCACGCACCTCACTTTTCCCGATAGCTGATGCGCCCCCGCGTAAGATCGTAGGGGCTCAATTCCACCGTCACGCGGTCGCCCGGAAGGATGCGAATGTAATATTTCCGCATCTTGCCCGAAATGGAGCAAAGCACCTCATGCCCATTGTCCAGACGCACCTTGAACATCGCATTGGGAAGCTTCTCAATCACCTCGCCACTCATCACGATCAAGTCTTCCTTGGCCATCAAACCTCCGCGCACCGCGTAAGGGCTTCTTGCAATGTGTTGAACACCTCATCCGGTGTTCCTTGGGCATTCACGCGCACAAAACCCGGATGCCGCTCGTAGTAAGCAAGCAGCGGCGCCGTTTGCTCGCGATAGACCCGAAGCCGCGCGCGCACGACCTCTTCGCGGTCGTCCTCGCGCACGATGAGCTTGCCGCCGCACACATCGCACACACCGGGCTTGGCAGGCGGCGAATATTGCCGATGAAAGCTCGCACCGCAAGCCGCGCACACCAGCCGCCCGGAAAGCCGATCCACGAGCACATCCTCAGGCGCGTCCATAAACACCACGCAATCCAACCTGCGCCCCATCTCGGCGAGCATCGCATCCAGCATCTCGGCCTGCGTGCGGTTGCGTGGAAAGCCGTCCAGCAAAAATCCCTCTTCACTTGCCGCAATCGCTTCGCGGATCACGCCCGCGACCACCTCATCCGGAACAAGCTCCCCCGCATCCATGTAGCGCTTGGCAAGTTTGCCCGTGGGCGTGCCGCGGCGCACGGCCTCGCGCAGCATGTCGCCCATCGCAAGATGCCGCAAACCCAAGGCCGCAGCAAGCCGCTTGCCCTGCGTGCCCTTGCCGACACCGGGCGGGCCGAACAACAGCGCGTTCACCGCGTTTTCAGCCGCGCCTGCTTCATCAGGCCCTCGTATTGATGACTGAGCAAATGGGCCTGGATCTGCGCAAGTGTATCCATCGTCACGACGACGACGATGAGCAGACTCGTGCCGCCGAAGTAGAACGGCACCTGAAACTTCGCGATCAAAAACTGCGGAATCAAGCACACGATCACGAGATAGATCGCGCCGAGCACCGTGATGCGTGTCAGCACCCGATCCAAGTATTCGGCCGTGCGCTGCCCGGGGCGGATGCCCGGGATGAAGCCGCCGTGCTTTTTGAGCATATCCGCGGTGTCCTTGGGATCAAAGACGATGGCCGTATAAAAGAACGCGAAAAAGACGATGAGCACCGCAAACAGCGTGAGATACAGCCAGCCGTTCGGATTGAGCGCTGCGGCCAAATCCTCAAGCCAGCCAAAGCCCGGCGCGCCCTTGGCGAACTGCGCAAAGGTGGCGGGAAGCAGAATCAAGGAAGAAGCGAAGATCGGCGGGATCACGCCCGAGGTGTTGAGTTTAAGCGGCAAAAAGGTGCCGCGCCCGCCCACGATGCGACCGCCCACCTGGCGCTTCGCATATTGCACCGGAATGCGCCGCTGCGCGCGTTCAAACCAAACGACCGCATAGGTCACCGCAATCACGAGCACAAGCAAAAACAGCACCGTGAAGGGATCGTATTCGCCCGTGCGCGCAAGCTCCAAGGTGCCGCCGATGGCGCTTGGCAAGCCCGCGACGATCCCTGCAAAGATGATGAGCGAAATCCCGTTGCCGATGCCGCGCTCGTTGATCTGCTCGCCGATCCACATGAGAAACACCGTGCCCGCAACGAGCGTGATCACGGTCATGAGCTTAAACCCAAGCCCCGGATTGGGCACGACCGGCATGCCGTTGACAGAGAAGGTCTCAAGCCCCACCGCCACGCCTAGGGCCTGAAAGGCCGCAAGCAGCACGGTGCCATAGCGCGTGTATTCGGTGAGCTTTTTCCGACCAAGCTCACCCTCTTTTTTGAGCTGCTCAAGCTTCGGATGCACGACGGTCAAGAGTTGAATGATGATCGCAGCCGAAATGTAAGGCATGATGCCGAGTGCAAAGATCGTAAGGCGCCTGAGCGCCCCGCCTGAGAACATGTCAAACATGCCAAGCAAGCTTCCCTGCGCCTGGCGGAAGAACTCGGCCAGCACCTGCGCATCTACGCCCGGCACCGGGATGTGCGCGCCGATGCGATAGACAACGAGCATCCCGAGCGTAAAGAGAATGCGCTGCTTAAGCTCGGGAATGCGCGTGATGTCGCCGAAGCTGACGGCGGGAATGTCCGGTGCGCGTGCGGCCACCGCTTAGTTCCCGCCCACGATCACGCGACCGCCTGCGGCCTCCACCTTCGCGACCGCCGTCTTGGAAGCCGCATCCACCTGCACGGTGAGCGCATGCGCAAGCTCGCCTTCGCCCA
>WFOX01000067.1 GCA_015487905.1 Mariprofundales bacterium | reverse complement strand
GGCACGGGATGGATGACCGCGTGGTGATTGAGGGATTGGTGGCGCGCACGATTGTGGGCATTTATCCGTGGGAGCAGCGCGTGCGCCAGCTCGTGCGTTTGGATTTGGAGATGGGCTGGGATGTGCGAAAAGCCGCGCAAAGCGATGCGATTGCGGATGCCTTGGATTACAAGGCGGTCGCAAAACGGCTTGTGGCCTTCGTGGAGAGCGGGCGCTTTCAGCTCATTGAGCGCATCGCCGAGGAATGCGCACGCATTGTGCTTGAGGAGTTCGGCGCGCCTTGGGTGCGCATCAAGGTCTCCAAACCGGGGGCGGTCACACGCGCCGAGAATGTGGCCGTCGTGATTGAGCGGCGCCGTGGCTAGTGCGCTTGTGGGCATGGGCTCCAACATTGAGCCAGCGCGTTGGCTTGCGCATGCGGCGAATAGACTCGTGGCGCTCTTTGGCGCCGTGCGCTTTTCGCGCGTCTATGAAACCGAGGCCGTGGGCATGGACGGCCCGCCCTTTTGGAATGCCTGCGCCTGGATTGAGGATGCGCCGCCGCTTGCGGTGCTCGTGCCGCAGCTCAAAGCCATTGAGGACGAGGCCGGGCGCGACCGCTCGCGCGGCTCCTGGCAGCCGCGCACCCTGGATCTGGACTTGCTGGTCTATGACGGGAAGGTCTTGGATGCCGATTTGCGGCGCTATCTCCATCTTTGGCTGCCTGCGCGCGATGTGTGGCCCGATCTTCCCTTTGCCCGCCCCAAGGGACGCGCGAAGGTGCTTGCGTTTCGGCTTGCGGGCTTGCAAAACAGGGCGGATGGGGTATCCTGAAAAGGCCATAATGGAGGGCGTGATGCTGGCGGCGACCTTTGATCTCGGCATTGAGAGCATGCGCTCGCACGAATACAGCGTGGGCATCTTCATCTTCATGATGATCGCGATCGCCGTCTTTCTCGGCATCATCCTAAGCTTCATGATCAAGGGCGGCTTTGCGCGCATGAAGCCCGGCGAGCGCGTGATGATCGGCATGATCGTGCTCGGCGTGATCGCAGCGAGCGTCTTCGCCGCCGTGCAACTGCTTGACGGATTCCTCTTTTAGTGGCATGGTGCTCACAAACCCGCATCAAGGAGGCGGCCATGTTCGGCATTGAATTGCAGGACGGCTGGACGATTTACATCTGGCTTCTTGCGGGCGCGGGCATCTTGATCGCCGTTGCGATCGGGCTGCGTTGGGCGTCGCAAAACGAGCAGTTTGACGAGGACATCAAGTATCTCGTCTTTGACGAAAACGACCGCGACAAGATGGATCCTGAGGAGTTCCAGCGCGCGATGGAGGTGCGCGAGGAGCAGATGCGGCGGCGTGAGGAGGTGTTGGCCGCGAAGCGTGCGGCGCGCCTCGGCGAGCAATAACGCGCGCACGCGACGATGTCTTGGGGGCTGCGCCTCGCAAGCATGGGGCTTATTGCGCTTGCAGGCGTGTTCATCGCCGGGGTTGTGCATGGCATTTTGCAGGGTGGTGCGAACACAAGGGATCGCCCCTTTTACAATGACCTTCCTGAAGATGTAAAGCGCAAGGCTGGCGATCTTTATCGCCGCTACCGTTGCCGCAACTGCCACATCATTTGGGGTATGCGCAATGTGATGCAGATGCCGCCCGCACCAAGCCTGGACGGCATCGGTTCTTTGCGCAGCGAAGAGTGGATTTATCGCTACCTTTCGGCGAAAGACCCGCAAAAGATCCTTCCCTCGCGGCTCAAGAAGGAATACCGCCATCCGTCCTACGCCGACATTCCCGAGGCGCACAGAAGGCTTTTGGCGCGCTACTTTGCGCACATGAAGGTGCGTCCCGAATATCTCGCCCAGGTGCGCGCAGCCGAGCGCGAGGCGCTATTTGGAGACGCGCATGTCCCGATCCGTTGAGGTGCCGCCTCGGAATCCGGCGCCGCGCAAGCCTTGGGGCTCCCGGCTGGAGCGCGGGCTTTTGGGCTTCTTTGCGGGGCTGGCGGTGCTGGAAAGCGGGCTGATGGTGCTCGGCGTGCATGTGGAATGGTTTGCGGGCATTGCGAATTACAACCTGCGCTTTGTGGCCGCGATGACCTTGCTGCCGCTTGCGGCAGGGCTCGTCGTCGGCCTCATCTACGGCTACGGCGGCAAGTATCTCGCGCACTTTCCGCCGCTTGTGGATGGCGTGTGGCACTATTGGCAAAGCCTTGCCCATCCCGAAATGATTCCCCAAGGCGCGCACTTGCTTCCCTGGCAGCTTTTCGGCTTTTTCGTGATTTGGCTCATGGAGGCAAGCGCCGTCGGCGCCTTCATCGGCGAGATCATCGCGCGGCGCTGGATGAGCTGGGATCACGCGATGCCGCCGCGGCGCGCCGACAGCGAGTATTTGCCTGAGGATGAATAGGCCGCGCCTGCACAAGCCGGATCTTTCACCCGCCGCGCGCGCGCGGCGCAAGCGCTATCTCATGGCCGTGCTGGTCACCGTGATTGCGGGTTCCATCGTGGGCGGCGGTGTGCATGTGCTTATGCTCGGCGAGGGACGGCTTGCGCAGATGCGCGCGAAAGCGGCTTATGATCCGCGCTTTGAGCGCGAGCACATCCGTGCGGCGGGCGAAGAGGCCTATCTGCAACTGCGCAACGAGCGCGGCGGCGCCAAGAGCGGCTATACGCTGGCCGAGGTAAAGGCGCTGCTTTCGCCGGCGGAATGGAAGGAGCTGGATACGATGATCCGCATCCCGGCCGGCCCCTTTCGGATGGGCAGCAACGATCCGCACACGAACCCCGAAAACCGCCCTGAGCACATTGTGAATCTGCCGGCGTTTTGGATTGATAAATATCCGGTCACGAACGCGCAATACGCGCGCTTTGTCGTGGCGACGGGCCATCGCCCGCCGCTGTATTGGAAGAATGGAAAGATCCCTGAGGGCCTGGCCAAGCATCCCGTCGTGATGGTGAGCTGGTATGATGCGCGCGACTATTGCCGCTGGGCCGGCAAGCGGCTACCCACCGAGGCCGAATGGGAAAAGGCCGCGCGCGGCACGGACGGACGGCTTTGGCCCTGGGGGAATCAGATGGATCCGAATCGGCTCAACACCTACTACCGCTTCGGCCACACCACGCCCGTGGATATGTTCCCGCAGGGCGCAAGCCCCTATGGGGTCATGGACATGGCCGGCAATGTGCAGGAGTGGACGGCGAGCGTCTTTGCGCCCTATGAAGGCTCCGATGCGCCGGCCGAGGTCTTCGCCGTGCACGGGCGCACGCCCGATTACCAGCCCGGCCCGGGCGAGGATCCGAAGCGATTGCGCTACTATGTGATGCGCGGCGGCTCGTGGCGCTCGGATCCGTTCTCCACGAAGACTTATCATCGCAACTACGCGCTGCCGAATCAGGCCTCGGACTTCTTCGGCTTTCGCTGCGCACGCGATGATGTGCCTGCGGAGGGGAAACGATGAGGTGGATGCTTGCCCTGTTCATGATGCTTGTGGCGACCACGGCCCAGGCGGCCACCTTGGACAGCTATCGCTTTTTCCATGTCTCCTTGCAAACCGTGTGGTGGATCGGCATCGGCATCTTCGTGCTCGTGATGGTGCCGCTTGTCGTCGCTGCGGTGCTCTATTGGCGCTATGCGGGCAAGCGCGACGAGGAGGAGCGCGATGCGCGCGGCTAAGGTTTTGGCGCTTGCGATGTTTCTTTTGCTCGGCACAGGCGCGGCACAAGCCGCGCAGGCACCGCAAGGGCCGAATCCGTTTGCGGTCGTGCAGCCCTTTGTCGCCGAGCGCGAAGAAGAAGGCGGGGTGCTCAAGATCCCGCTCAAGCGCAAGCGCGAGATCATGTTCTGGATGGGCATCGTGCTCTTGGTGTCCATCCTCACGACCGTTTCGCTCGGCATTGCGATGGCCGTCTTCGGAAAAGATGTGTTCCTTGCGCACATGATCTTCGGGGGGCTGTCCGCGGCGCTTGCGATCGTGCACGCAGCCACCGCGATCGCCTGGTTCTGGCCTTATTGATCCAACGGGCGGCCCTGTTCCTTCTTGCCAGCGCGGCCTTCTCAGGGCTTGCCGCGCTCGCCGAGGAGGTGCTCTTTGCGCGCATGTTTACGACGCTCTTTGGCGCCGGCACGGCAAGCGCCGTGGCCACGGCCGCCGGCTTCATGCTCGGGCTGGGGCTGGGCGCGCTTGCGGGCGCGCGCCGGGCGCAGGCTGCGGATGCAGCCGGGGCGCTGCGGTGGCTGGCGCTTTTGGAGCTTGGCATCGGCGGCTTTGCGGCCACGGCGGGCTTTTGGGGCAAAGCGCTGGATGCGCTGTTGGCCCTGGCCGCAGCCCATTGCGGGGGCGGCTGCTGGCAGGCGCTGCGCTTCGCCGCAGGCCTGTTCGTGCTCGCGCTGCCTGCGCTGGCAATGGGTGCGGGCTTCGCCTTCGCCGTGGCCGGTGCGCGCGCGCTCGGCGTATCGCTGGGGGCGCTTTATGG
>WFOX01000066.1 GCA_015487905.1 Mariprofundales bacterium | reverse complement strand
GGCGCGCGCCTTGGCGTCATCCAGCAGCACGGCGCGGATGGCTGGGGCATCGGCAAGGGTCAAGCCCACGATGTCGGCGCTGGCGAGTGCTTCGGCGGGAGTCGTCGCCACCTTGGCGCCCAGGGGCGCAAGCCGCGCGGCCTTCTTTTGCGTGCGGTTCCAGACCGTGACGGCAAAGCCGCGTGCAAGCAGCCGCTCTACGATCTTCTCTCCCAAAAGCCCCGTGCCAAGCCAGGCGATGTGCATGATGCGCTCCTCAGGGTGGGATGTGGAAGATGGGAGCCGATGCTGGGCCAAGCGCTCGCATTGGCAAATGGTTTGCGAATGGCCATGTAGGTCGCCCTTCAGGGCGACAATGCGCCGGCGGTTGCAAGCGAGGGCGCACATGTCGGGTTGAAACCCGACCTACAAGTCCGTTTGTTTTGCAAGGATTTCCGGTGGGTTGCGCGTTAGCGCGACACTGCGCCGGGGTTGTGGCTGATCGCAGCCTGTGAATGGGGCGGGGCGCTCCAACGCCGCGCAAGCTGCGCACGAAGCTTTATCAGATCGCGCACGAACGAGTGCCCATCGTCGCCTTCATACCAATCGGGCACGGAAAGCACCGCCATGATCTCGGCAAGCCGCGAGGATGGGATGTCAAGCGCCACCGCAAACGAAAGGACGCGCGCAAGCGCATCGGCATCCTTGCGAAGACGCCGACCAAGCCAGACGGGATCAGCCTGCTGAAGAAAGCGCCGAAAGTGCAACAGCTCACGCAAGGTTTGCACGCCTTTGGCGCTGCGCAGCACGGAGGTGCTTGCGCAAACGATCAGCACGACGCTTGCAAAAAGCGCTGCTGCAAGCGGCGCCGCCAGTGCGCGCGGATCCAAAAGTGCTGCGAATGCCGTGATGTTTCCGTGTGCAAGCCTTGCGAAGATACCCAACGCCCATGCAAACGCGGCCCCAAGCGCCAACCAGCGGCCCCAGGCGCGAGGATGCCAAAGCGCCTGCCACAAAAGCCAAGGCACCAAGAAGCTGACAAGGATCGCGCTCCAAGCGAGCACCTCTTCCACGGCTTGCGGCGACCAGGCGAGGCTGAAGTGATGCGCAAGATAGAGCAGATCAGCGGAGAAAAACGAGGCGATCGCAAGCTCGGCAAGCCGCGCCCTGCGCGAATGGCGCACAAACCAGCCGCGTTCCATTACCCGCGCGTTCAGCGCATCGCGCACCTTCGCCCAGTCCTTGGCTGTTGCATCAGATCCCAGCGCGCGCAGCAAAAGGCGCTTATAGGCGGGAAGGGCATCATCTTCATTCGCACCGTGCTGCGGCACGAGCACCGGTATTTCGTCGTCAGCTTCTGCGCGGCGCAGTCGTAGATGGCCCTGGGCGGCAAGTTCCAAGACTGCCGCGGCAAGATGCGCGGGGCGGACTTCCGCATCCACGAGCAATCCTGCCTCAGCGGCATCCACGCCTTCCGGAGGTGTTTCCCGCCAGTCTGGAAGCCCCACCCATCCCGCACCGAGCGCGCACCGGCATGTTTGCCATGGAAGCCACCACAGCGCGGCAAGCCCCATGCATGCGAGCCAAAAGAGTATGTCGGTTTTGTGATGCGCGAACATTTCTTGCCAAAAGCCGCGCGGCGCTTCGGCGGCCAACGCCCCGCGCGGGAATGTCGCCTCCAGCATGATGTCCGTGTGCGGGGAAAGCGCTTGGGCCGTCCAAATGAACCGCCCCGCTTGGATGTCCGCGGATAGGGGCTTGGTGTTTCCGGCGGCGTCTTGCAGCCATGCGCGCACGGCAAGCGCAGGATCGTGCGCAAGGGTCGCAGGCGGCACGAAGACGATGCGCGCCTTTGCGATCGGCACGCGCCAATAGGTGCCGAGCACGGGCCAACGCCAGCCGTCGTGCGCCTCATCCTGCGCGAACAGGGCGCCTTCCACGCGATAGCGAAACTCATAGCGGTGCAGGCCTGAGATCGGCTGCTCGGAATCGCCCAAGTGCCAGCGCAGGAAGTAATCGCCCGCGCCTTCGGATTCGTCGGTGATTTGCTCGTCGTAGGCCGCCATACCGTCTTCGCGGGCATCCAGCACGCGCAGGGAAAGCGTGTGGGTATGCCAGGGGCCAAGGTGCAGGAAAAACGAAATCCGGCGGTCTATGCCGGTTCCCTTCTGCCCCTCAAAGTCGTAAAGAATCGTCTCATGCACGAGCAAGGCACCATCTTTTTGCCCGCGGATCTCTACCGCGTAGTTCAAAATCCGCTCGGCATGTGCGGATGAGGCACCAAACACAAGCACTGCCAGCCCAGCAAATGCGGCGCGCTTCAGCATGTCCCGCTCACCACGAGCCGCCGCCACCGCCGCCGCCTCCACCGCCCACACCGCCGCCTGAGGTGCCGCCCGAGGACGCAGGCGGTGCGATCGCGCCGGCGACCTGCGAGCCAAGGGCATTTGCGGTGTGCGCAAGGTCGTGGAAGTTCCCGCCTGCATACCAAGTGGGAAGCGACACCATTCCTGCAAACCGCTCCGTCCATTCTTCTGCAAGGCCAAAGATCAGCGCAAACGGCAAGGTGCGCATGAAGTAGTTCGGGTCCTCGGCAAGCAGCCGCGCAAGCCGTGGACGCTCGGCGCGTTCCATGAAGCGACGAAGGCCGAAAAGGTCGCGCAGCATCCGTGCGCCCTTTGGCGTGCGTTGCGGCATATGCCAGGCGAAAACGAAACCCGTCGCTCCTGCAAGGATGGCGGGAAAAAGCGGCACGAGCAGGGCGCGTGGGTCAAGCATCGCCATCCATCCGTCTGCATCCATCGCCTCTGCGGCTTTCCAGCCCACCACCGCGATGAATGCGAGCGCAAGCGGCGCGACCACCCAGCGCTGCCATGCTGGTGAGCTTCGCATGGCGCGCCACAGCGATACCGTCACCCACACCCCCGCTACCAGCATCGCCCATGCCACCACTTGCAGGACACTCCCAGCCGGCCAGTCCGTGCTGAGCTGCATGCCTACCATGAACAGCACCACGAAGAGGATTGCAGCGACGAGGAGCGCCACCAGGCGCGCCGTCGCCGGGTTGCGCACATACCAGCCCTTTTTCACGCTCCAGCCAGCAAGCTCGCTTCGGAAACGCTCCCACCATTCCCGGCGCTCCGAGCGCAGTGCGTCCCGCGTCATCGCGGGATTGAACACCCTGCTCATGCCCGGAAACAGGGCCAAAAGCAAAAAGCGCTTGTAGCGCGGCAAGGCATCCCAGTCGGTAGGGGGACGCCCGCGCACCAACACGGGCGCAGAGGAGCCGAACCATCCCTTTTTCGCAGGTTCGCGGATCTCCACATACCCGTCGCGGGCAAGTTCCAGGATGGCTGCGGCGGCATGCACATCCCGCACGGACTCATCCAGCAAAATCCCCGCCTCCGCGGCCCCGATGTTCTCGGGAGGCTTGTAGCGCACGGCGATATGACCGATTTTGGGATCGCGTCCATAGCGGCGCCAATATGCCCACCATCCAGCGACGATTCCCATGCACACAAGCCAAAAAACGAGCTCCACCTTGTAGTTTGCGAAGACTTCGCTAAGCGCGCTGCGCGGTGCCGTGGCCGCAATCGCGCCACGCGGGAAACGCGCCTGCACCGTGATGCCCTCGTGTGGGGCCAACCTTTCCGCTTCCCAAACCGATCGTTCCCCGAAAACGGGTTCAAGCTCGCGGCGGGAGCCACGCCTGCCGATGAATGCGCGCAACGCGAGCGCGAGATTGTTTTGCAACGAGGATGGCGGCAAAAACTCCACGCGGACATGCAGGATCGGCACATTCCAACCCGTGCCGATGGCGTTCCAGATGAAGGCGTCATGGCCATGATCTACTGCAAATAGCGCCCCTTCCACGCGATACCAAAGCTCGTAGCGGTGCACTCCCGTGATGCGCTGATTTGGATCGCCGATGCGCCAACGCACGAACGGCTCTCCATCGCGGCTTGCAACATGCATTGTTTTCCAGCGCACCGGCCGTCCGTCTATGCGCACATCTACAAGGTGCAGCGAAATCCTGCGCTCTCCCAGCAGGCCGCCGCGATGCGCGATGAGCGGCACATCGCGATAGATGCCGTGCCGCCAGGCATCCCCGAAGTCATAGCGGATGGACTCATGCACGAACAAGGAACCGTCGCTGTGTGCCGCGATGTCCACCTCGTAATCTGCGATGTGTTCGGCGTGGGCGACAAAGGAGGCAAATAGCAGCGCCAGTGCGGCGATTGCGGCTTGCCTCACGGAAAGCGCACCTCGGGCACTTCGCGATCCTCGGGGCGTTGGATCTCAAAGTAAGGCGCCTTCGTAAAGCCGAAGGCGCGCGCGATGATGAGATCGGGAAAGCTCTCCACGCGCGTGTTGAGATCCCGCACGACGGCGTTGTAGTAGCGCCTCGCGTTCTGGATTGCGTTTTCCAGCTCCGCAAGCTGCGTTTGCAAGTGCAGAAAGTTCTGGTTGGCCTTGATCTCGGGGTAGGACTCGGCCACGGCAAGCAAGCGCCCAAGCGCCGCGCCGAGCGTGGCTTCGGCCTTGGCGCGCGTCTCAGGGTCAGTGGCGGTAAGCGCCGCGCGCCGCGCCTGGATCACCTCGCGCAGGGTCTCGCGCTCATGGCGCATGTAGCCGCGCACGGTGCGAACGAGATTCGGGACGAGGTTTGCGCGCCGCTTGAGCTGCACCTCAATGTCGGCCCAAGCCGTGTTCTTTTCGGCGCGCAGGCGCACGAAGCGGTTGTAGATGGCTACGATCCAGCCGATCAGCAAAGCGAGCACGAGCAGGAACACGAGCAACGGCGTCATGGATGCTCCCGAAACGATGTCTCAGATTTTAGAGGTTCTTTGCCGAGCCGACAAACCACGAAGCCGCGGGTATTAGGTGCGCGCGCGGCGCTTGCGTGCGGCCTCTGCGAATACGCGCAGGATGTCCTCGGTGTCGTCCCAGCCGATGCAGGCATCCGTGATGCTAAGCCCGTATTCCAGGGGCTTGCCGGGCACGAGATCTTGTCTTCCGGGCTTGAGGAACGATTCCAGCATCACGCCCACGATGCGCTTGTTGCCGGCGGCGATTTGCCCCGCGACATCGTAGGCGACCTCAATCTGGCGTTCGTGCTGCTTGCGGCTGTTGCCGTGGCTGCAATCAATCATGAGTCCCGTGTCAATGCCCGCGGCTGAGAGCAATTGCAAGGCATGGGCGACGCTTTCGGCGTCGTAGTTCGGCTTGCGCCCGCCGCGCAGGATCACATGGCAATCGGGGTTGCCGGTCGTGGAGAAGATCGCCGCATGGCCCGCCTTGGTAAGGGAAAGAAACACATGCGGATGCGAGGCCGCGCGGATCGCATCCACGGCGATCTGCACATCGCCGTCGGTGCCGTTTTTGAATCCCACGGGGCACGAAAGCCCGCTTGCCAGCTCGCGGTGGCCTTGCGATTCCGTCGTGCGCGCGCCGATCGCGCCCCAGCTTACGAGATCGGCGAAGTATTGCGGCGTGATGAGATCCAAAAACTCGTGTGCTGCGGGCACGCCGAGATCGTTGATCGCAAGCAATGTCTTGCGCGCAAGCCGCAGTCCCTTGTTGATGTTGAAGCTGCCGTTGAGATCCGGGTCATTGACAAGCCCCTTCCAGCCGATCGTCGTGCGCGGCTTTTCAAAATACACGCGCATGACGATCTCCAAATCCTCGGCAAGTGTTTCGCGCATGCGGGCAAGGCGCTTCGCGTAATCCAGCGCGGCCTTGGGATCGTGGATGGAGCAGGGGCCTACGACGACGAGCAAGCGCTCGTCTTCACCGTGCAAGATCGCACGGATGCGCTTGCGCGTTTCATAGACGAGCTTCGCCGCCTGCCGCGAGATCGGGTATTCCTCGTGCACGACGATGGGCGGGATCACCTCGCGCACCTCGCGGATGCGCAAGTCGTCGGTCGGGTATTCCGGATACGGATTCGGCATCGCCTCCTTCCTGCACGCGAAATCGCGCCGCATTCTTCCACGAACGCGGCTTGCGCGCATGTGCGCAGGCGTGCATGATACTTGGCAGCATCCTTGCAAAGGGGGCTTGCGATGGAGATTCG
>WFOX01000065.1 GCA_015487905.1 Mariprofundales bacterium | reverse complement strand
GTGTTCTCGCCCAAGTGCCGATCCGGGAAGAAGAGCACCTTCGGGCGCTGCGCAAAGCCCCACTCCAAGGCCTTGCGTGCGTTAGAGGAGGTGCAGACCACCCCGCCATGCTCGCCGCAGAAGGCCTTGAGCGTGGCCTTGGAGTTGATGTAGGTGATCGGCACGACTTCGCCCGCCACATCCAACACTTCGCCAAGCTCGCGCCAGCAACGCTGCACCTGTTCCTCATCGGCCATGTCGGCCATGGAGCAGCCGGCTTGGGGATCGGGCAGGATCACGGTCTGATCCTCGCGCGTGAGGATGTCGGCGGTCTCAGCCATGAAGTGCACGCCGCAAAAGATCACAAAGGGCGCCTCGGATTGCGCGGCAAGCCGCGCAAGCTTGAGCGAATCGCCCGTGTGATCGGCAAAGCGGATCACTTCCTCGCGCTGGTAGTGGTGGCCGAGGATGAGCACGCGCGCGCCAAGCTCCTTTTTGAGCGCCGCGATGCGCGCAAGCAGCGTGGGTTCTGGGGTGTCGTAGAGCTCCGCGAGCAAAACCTGCGTGTCCATCATGCGGGATAGCCTCAATCCCATGCCTTGGCCTGTCAATGAGGCCGGCATGGAAACCGAGTTTGACACTCGGGATTGAAGGGTCTATAAAGCCTGCTGAGCGATAGGAGGTGCGCCGTGCAACATGTGGAGCGCGTGATTGAGGCGTATAAGAGCGCGCTCGCAGAGCTGGAGGGCGAAGAGGCGGCCAGGCGCGTGGAGGTGCGCTGGAGCGGTGGCGATCATGTGGTGATTCGCCATCGCGACACCGGGGAAGACGAAATCCTCGGGATCGGCACCTTCACGGAAATGGCCGAGCGTCTCTGCGCACAGGCCGGCGTGCGGGCGGCTTAGTCAAGGGTTTGCAAAGCCGCGTGAAAGCGGAGATGGCCGGGCGCATCGCCCGGCCTTTTCATTTGATCTCCGCCTCGCGTTGCAATCGTTCTACGCGATGCACGGGAATCTCACGCGGCGCATCAATACCGATGCGCACTTGTCCGCGCTGAATGGCAATCACCTTGATCGTAATGGCCTCCCCAATGCGAATGCATTGACCGCACTTGCGCGTGAGCACGAGCATGGCTCCTCCTTTTGGACCCTCATGGCCGTTGGCATTCCCAATAGACGATTTTGAGCCGATGCGCAAGCAAGCCGCCCTTTGCACTTGCGCAGAACAAGCCCTACAAAGAACACAAAGGGGGAAAATCGTGTTCAAGCTCAAGCAAAAGGCTCAAGCGGTATGGGAAGCGCCGCGCGAAGACGGCCGGGCACCTGTCATCGCCTTTGCTACAGAAGCGCTTGTGTCCGCGATGGACGCCAAGGTGTGGGAGCAGGCGGCGAATGTGGCACGGCTTCCCGGCATCGTCGGCGCAAGTTTCGTGATGCCCGATGCGCATTGGGGCTATGGCTTTCCCATCGGCGGCGTGGCGGCGTTTGATCCGGAGGGCGGCGTGGTCTCGGCAGGCGGCGTGGGCTTTGACATCTCTTGCGGCGTGCGCTTGCTCACCACCGGCCTTGCGCTTGCGGAAATCCAGCCCTATCTGGACGCGCTCGCCAAGTCCTTGTTTCGCCATGTGCCGGCGGGGCTCGGCTCCAAAGGCCCGATCCGCCTTTCCAAGCGCGAGATGCGGCGCGTGCTGGAAGAAGGCGCGCATTGGGCCGTCAAGCAAGGCTGGGGAGAAATGGAGGATCTCGCGCGCATAGAGGAAGGCGGGCGCATGGAAGGCGCGGATCCCTCCGCCGTCTCCGCGCGCGCGATAGAGCGCCAGCTTCCTGAAATGGGCACGCTCGGAAGCGGCAATCACTACTTGGAAGTGCAGCTTGTGGAGCGCATCTACGATGCCGAAACCGCGCGTGGGTTTGGGCTTGCCGAAGGCGAGGTCGTCGTTTCCATCCATTGCGGTTCGCGTGGACTGGGCCATCAAATCGGCACCGACTACTTGGCGGAAATGGTGAAGGCTGCGCCGCGCTTCGGCATCCGCCTTCCTGAGCGCGATTTGGCCTGCGCGCCGATCCGCTCGGAGCTTGGCCAACGCTATTTGGGCGCGATGCGCGCGGGCATCAACTGCGCGCTCGCGAATCGTCAGGTGATCACGGCGCTTGCGCGCAAGGCTTTTGGCGAAATCATCCCCGAGGCCAAGCTTTCCGTGCTTTACGATGTCTCACACAACACTTGCAAGGAGGAAACGCACCTCGTTCAAGGGGAAAAGCGGCGCTTGTTCGTGCATCGCAAGGGAGCCACGCGCGCGTATCCGCCCGGGCATCCGGAGCTTCCCGAGGCCTTGCGGCCTTTTGGCCAACCCGTGATCATCGGCGGCACGATGGGCACGGCCTCGTGGGTGCTCGTAGGCGTCCAAGGCAATCCCGCCTGGTTTTCGGCTTGCCATGGTGCAGGGCGCGCGATGTCGCGCCATGCGGCGCGCAAGCGCTTCCGTGGCGAAGCGCTCGTGCGAACCTTGCGCGCAGAAGGCGTGCGCATTGAGGCGGCCAGCCTGCGCGGCGTGGCCGAGGAAGCACCGCAGGCCTACAAAGATGTGGATGAGGTCGTGCGCGCGGCCGAGCTTGCAGGGCTTGCTAAGCCTGTGGCGCGCTTGCGCCCGCTCATCTGCGTCAAAGGATAAGCAGCCGTGATGGAAACCCCATGGCGCAAAGAAGCCGATGGCGTGCGCATCTTCGTGCATGTGCAGCCGGGGGCCAAGCGCGAAGGCGCGGTAGGGCTGCATGGTGGGGCGCTTAAGATCGCCGTGCGTGCGCGTGCGAAAGAAGGCGAGGCCAATGAGGCGCTTGTGAAGTGGCTTGCGGACGCGCTGGGCGTGCCTCGGCGCGAGATTGCGCTTTTGCGCGGCGCAACCGGCCGCCGCAAAGAGATCTTCGTGCGCGGCGATCCAGAGGTGCTTGGTGAGAAGCTGCGCACGCTCCTTTAGGGCTGCACGCCCAAGTGCTCTTTGATGCGCGCGGCCGTGCGGTGTGCACGGCGCACGAGGAACTCCTCCAAGCGCTTCGCGCTGGCCGCATCCGCGCGCGCAAGCTCACGAAAGTGTTCGCGCGCCAAGAACCAAAGATCCAGATCAAAGGCCGCCGTGGCGCGGTAAGCGAAGCCATCGCGACTTGCAAGTTCTCCAAGCACATCGGGCGTGCGGCGCAGATCCATGACGATCTCCGCCCCTGCGCGATTGCGAAAACGCACAGTCGCCGTGCCGGAGAGCACAAACCACACGCCTTTGGCAGGGGCGCCTTGCGCAAAGACCTCCTCACCGCGATGGTAAAACTTGGGCTTGACCAGCGCGCGAAAGGCCTCGCGAAAGGCGGCAGGCGCTTCGCTGAACACGGGATGCGTGGCGAAAAAGTTCCTTTGCATGCGCTCAGCCAGCAAAGCCTCCAAGCGCCCGCGCAGCTCTTCATCGGCCTCCACGGCTTGATGCACGGCCCCCGCATCCACGCGCAAAAGCCGGCAAGGCGTGCGCGTGCGCACGATCGCCGTGCGCGCGACATTGCGCAGAACGCCGAACTCACCGAACACGGCGGGCGGCTTGAGCACATCGGCGCACTCAAGCCCCTTGCGGCCGAGCCGCAGGATCTCCACCGCTCCTTGATCCAAAAAGTAAAGCCCGCTTGGGGTGTCGCCGATGCGAAACAGATCCACGCCGCGCGCGACGAACATCTCCTCGGTGGCGGAGTTGAGCAAGCGCAAAAGCACCGGCGAAAGCCCGCGCAAAAGCGGAAAGCGTTCATCCAGCAAATCCCGCCCGCCAAGCGCATGCACACCAGAGAGATCCAAAAACTCCTCGCTCACCACGCCTCCCCGCTAGCGCACGATCAAGCGCTTGTGGTATCGCGTGAGGTTGCGCACGCCATCTTCTTCCACGACGACGAGATCTTCCACGCGCACCCCGCCTGCATCCGCATAGTATAGACCGGGCTCCACGGTCACGACATGACCGGGCTTGAGCTCCCCTCCACCCGGTGCAAGGCGCGGCGCTTCGTGCACGGCAAGCCCCACCCCATGCCCGGTGCTGTGGATGAACCCTTCCGCGCGCTTGCCGCGCCGCCTTCTCGCAAAGCCTTCTTCGGCGAACACCTCCTCCACCGCACGATGCACCTCCTCCCCGCGCACGCCTGCGCGCAGCATGGCAAGCGCGCGTCTTTGTGCGCGCACGACGGCGCGATGCATCGCAGCAAGCTTTTTCGGCGGCGTTCCCTTGCAAAAGGTGCGCGTCATGTCCCCCCAATACCCGCTCGCAATCAAGCGCGGAAACACATCCACGACGATCGGCGCGCCTGCGCGCAACGGCCCTCTTCCCTCCTCGTGCGGATCGGCGGCTTGTCTGCCGCAAGCAACGATGATCACGGGCGCTTCCGCGCCATGCGCCAAAAGCTCCATTTGCATCGCCAAGCGCACGCGCTCGCTCGTGAGCAGCCTTCCTTGTCCGTCCTCCAGCTTTCCATCTGCGCGCACGCGCGAGGTGCGGATCATCTTCTCCGCGATCCGCATCGCGCGCATTGCAAGACGCTGCGCACGCGCGATCTCGCGCAGCTCGTCTTCGCGCTTGATCGCGCGCTCCGGCAAAAACGGATCCTGCACCTCCACCGCAAAGCCCCAGCCCCGCAACCGCTCGGCTGCCTGCAAGGGAAACGCGGGGGGCACGCGCACATGTTCCACCTCATGCGCGCGCAGCCACGCCGCTGCTGCCGCAAGCGCCCCAAGCGGCGCGAATCCCTGCTCTTGCGCACGCGTCCGCCAAGGCGCCTCGGCCTCCACGACGGCGCGCGCCGTGCGCGCAAGCCGCCCGAGCTCCAAATCGTGCGCAAGCACATGCCACTTTCCCTGCCATTCGCAGGCGACGAGCGGATCCGGCACGGACGCCGCAAGCACATAGCGCATGTCTTCGCTGCGCTCGGTATCGGCAAACAAAAGCCGCACGCTATGGCTCACGGGAAGTCTCCTGCTGCATCGCCTCGGCAAGTGAGGCAAGCGAGCATCTTCCCAACCTTTCCGTCATCGCCTGCTCGGCTGCGGCAAGCTGGGCGTGCAGGCGCTCCATCAACGGCGAATCCGCAAGCGCTGGCCAAGCCGGCGGGGCGGCAAGCGCGCCGGCCACGCGCTGAAACAGCTCCGCACACGAAAGCGCATGCGCATCCTTGGCCAGCGTCCAGCATTCCCTTTCCGCCTCGCAAAGCGCGCGCACGAACACGCCCGCATCCTCCAAGCGCTCGCCGATGTAGCGCGCAAGCCCGCGCGACACACCCCAGCGCTGCGCGGCCTCCTGCGCACACCAAAGCCGCCCTTCCGCAAGCCCGGCTGCGCATTCCGCCGCAGCGAGCAGCGCCACGAAGCGCACCTCATCCTCGCGCAAGCGCCGCACGGCCTGCGGATGCTCTATGCAATAGGCAAGCTCCGCGCCAAAAAGCGCAATCAGCCAAAGCAGATACAGCCAAACCAAGAAAATCGGTAGCGCTGCAAGCGCGCCATACAGCTTCTGCCAATGCGCCATGTGTGCGACATAAAACGCAAAGCCAAGCTTGGCAAGCTCAAACAAAAGCCCCGCCACCGCGCCGCCGATGGCGGCTGCGCGCTTGTCCACGCGCGTGTTCGGAAGCAGAAGATACGCAAAGAAAAAACCCACCGCAGAAGCAAGCCAAGGCAGCAGCAAAGGCGCCTGCGTGAGAAACTCCACGCCGCGCTGCACCTCGCGCGCAAGCGGCAACGACGCGAACCAAGTCGTGATCGTGATGGAAATCCCAAAAAAGAGCGGGAAAAGCGTCAAAAACGCCCAAAAAATCAGCCATTGATGCCAAAGCGTGCGCTTTTTGCGCACGCGCCAGATGCGGTTGAACGCATCCTCCACCATTTGCCAAAGCGCAGCCCCAGTGAGCAAAAGCCCCAGCGCACCGAAGATGGAAAGCGCACCTGCGCGATGCGCGATCTCAGCCAAATACCGCTCCACGGCTTGCTGACTTGTCGGCAACAAATGCGCAAGCAGCACGCGCCGCACATGCTCAGCCAGCGCTTCGGCCCCTTGAAACGAGGCCATCGCGGAAAACCCGAGCACGACGAGCGGGCCGATGGCCAGCAAAGAGGCATAGGCGAGCGAAGAAGCGAGCTGAAAGCAGCCGTCTTGCACGAAGCGACGCCCGAGGCGCTTGAGAAACGCCCCGGGTGCCGTGGGGACGCGCGCCCCCTTCACGCGCTAGAAGTGCACGCGATAGTGGGGATCCAGCCAGCAGCGCGGAAGCGGCTCCCCCGATGGAAACACGAGATCCGCTTTTTTCACTTCCACGGGATCGCCGAGTTCCTCGCCGGCTTGGTAGCGCACATGCAAGGTGTCCTTGTGCGGATCAATGAGCTCCTGCACATCCATGACCTGCACGAGATCGCCGTTGGCGTCTTTGAGAAACATCACCCCCTCCTTGTTGCTATTCCTCGCGTGTTCTAGCCGCTTCTTCTCCCGTTTGCATCCCCTCCGTCTTCGCCTGCACGCGCGGCGCCACAAAAACGATGTCAATGCGGCGGTTCTTGCGGCGGCCTTCCGCGGTCTCGTTGTTCGCAATCGGCCGCGACTCGCCAAAGCCGATGGCCTCAATCGCAGGGGCTGCGGCATCGCCCAGCCGCTTGAGCAGGTAATCGCGCACGGCCTCCGCGCGGCGCTCGGAAAGCTTTTGGTTGTATTCGGCCGAGCCGACCGAATCCGTATGCCCTTCCACGCGGATCTTACGATCCGGGAACAAGCGCACGACCTCCAGCACGCGATCCAACAGCGCATAGGCCGCAGGCGGGATCACGGCGCTGCCGCTGCGGAAGTTGATGCCACGCATGCGCAGAATCACATCCGCCTCCGGCGTAAGCAGCACCTCGGCCTCCTCGGGCGCAAACAGGCTGCCGATTTGCTTGATCTTCGCCTCGGCCTCACGCTTGATGCGCAGCTTCTTGCGCAAAAGCTCCATTTCGGCGAACTGCTTTTCCAGCTCCGCCGCCTTGCCCTCGTATTGCGCGAGCCGCTCGTTCATTTCAGCCAGCTGCTTTTGCAACTGCGCAATCGTCTGCTCGCGATCGGCGATTTCGGCCTCATAGCTCTCTTTGAGCGCCGCAAGCTGGCTTTGAATGGTCTTCACGATCGCCTCGGCATCGGCATCGGGCGGAAACGAGCCCACGCCGAACATCTTGGCGATCAGCGCAAGCCGCGCATCCTCTTCATCCACCCAGCGCTCCACCTCAGCCGGCGTTTTCGCAAAGCGCGAGCCCAGCTCGCCGATCCCCAGCGCGCGCTTGGCATAGGCAAGCCCTTCTTCGCTCAGCGCATGCGCCTCCGCCTGGCGCTCAGGATCGTTCTTCACGAGCTTGTCCAGCTTTTTCTTGATCGCAAGCGCCCGTCCAAAGGCCTTGGGGGCGAACTCGCGCGCCTTCACCTTGCGCGCGGCTGCGATCATGCGGCCCAATGGCGCTGCGAACTTCTCACGCGCCGCCACGACCTGCGCGGCCTTGATGAGATCGCTTGCGATTTTTTCGTTGCGCCGCGCCACGGCCTCTTCACCGTCCTCAAACGCCTCTGCCACCTTGCGGAACTGCTCCTCGGCGCGTGCTACAAGATCCGGCCGATACTGATCGGCGCCGACGAGCTGCATCTTGTCGCGCATCTCCACAAGGGATGCAAACGCGCGCGCAAACTGCTCCGCAAGCTCCGCCGCCTTCTCCGCAGCGAGCTTCGCCGCATCCAAGGTGCGCGCGGCGCGCTCGGGATCCTTCGCCGCCTCTTCCTCGGCCTGCTTGAACAACGCCTTCGCCTTTTCGTAGTGCAGCGGCGCAAACTCCGGCGCGCGCAACTCCTCTGCGGCCGCAAGCGCCTTTGCGACCTCCTCCTTCGTGGCCGCCATCACCGAAGAAGCGCCTACGCAAACCCCAAGCGCAAGCGCTCCTGTGATCCATGCACGCATCCGCATGCCATCCCTCCTTGGCGAAAAGGTCGCGCGATTCTGCCCCATACCCCTGCAAAGACAATGTGATCGCGCTCACGCTTCGTCGTCGGCGATCCCCCAGACAAGCCCCAGCGCATGCAAGATCCGCGCAAGCGCAGGCGAAGGAAGGCTTGGCAAAAGCACGCGCCTTGCGGGCAAGTCCCTGCGCGCAGGATACCGGCGCCGATAGGCGGCAAAGGCCTTGGCGCGCGCATCGTCAGCAAGCCCAAGCCAACTGCGCATCACGGCATCATCGCGCACGATCGGGCACAAACGCCTAAGCAGCGTCGCCGCAGCTTGCCAGCAAGGGCCGCAAAGCGCAGGCATGCGCACGCTGGGCGGCATCCCAAGCCAGGCTTGCGCGCGCCAGGGACAGGAAAACCCGAAAAAGCGCGCAAGCTTGCGCACCGCGAACTCGGTATTGCGCGCCTTGCCGTCCAGCGAATGGCCGGCGATGTGCGGCGTGGCGAGCACCAGTTGCGGATGCCCAAGCGCACTTGCGGGAATGCGCGGCTCATGCGGCCAGCAATCCAGCACGGCCCAGCGCGACGCTTTTTCGTCCAACCACGCAAGCAGCGCCTGCAGATCCACGCAGCCGCCGCGGGCGGCGTTGATCACGCCGCGCCCGCGAAAACGCGTAAGCAGCTTGTCGTTGATGAGGTTCCGCGTAGGCCACGGCGGCGTATCGTGCAGCGGCACATGCAGGCACAGCACATCGGCCTTGGCAAGCAAGTCCTCCAAGGACACAAATCCCGTGCCGCCTTCGCGTGCGGCGCGCGGCGGATCAAAGCGCAGCACCGAAAACCCAAGCGCCTCAGCGAGCGCTGCCACGCGCGAGCCGATCCTGCCCACGCCCACCACGCCCACGCATGCATCCGGCGCAAGCCGCTCTTGGGCCACAAGCTCCACGAACACCGCCGCCATGTAATCCACAACGGCCTGGGTGGAGGAGCCTTGCGCATTCGCCCAAGCGATGCCGCGGCGCGCAAGCTCCTTTTTATCTATGTGATCGTCGCCGACCGTGGCCGTAGCCACGAAGCGCACGCGCGAGCCTGCAAGCAACGCCGCATCCACGCGGATCGTGGAGCGCACGATGAGCGCATCGGCCTCTTTGGCGACCTTGGGAATCTCCTCGCGTTCCACGATGCGCGCGCGCACGGGGATATGCGCAAGCGCCTCTTCCACTCCGAGCGCAAAGCGATCGGCGACGACGAGCGGCTTCACCGGCCTGCGGCGCGCGCCACAAGCTTCGTCGTGGAACGGCCCGGAAGCAGCGGGATCGTGCGCACCTCGCCGCCGGCTGCGCGCACGACATCGGCGCCCACGATCTCATCCGGCCGATAATCGGCGCCTTTGACGAGCACATCGGGAAGCAAAAGCTCAATCAATGCAAGCGGCGTGTCCTCGGAAAACGGCACGACGAGATCCACGCAGCGCAGCGCGGCCAGCACGCGCGCGCGATCCTCAAGGGGCTGCAACGGCCGCGACGGGCCTTTGAGGCGGCGGATGGAATCGTCGTCGTTGAGACCGACCACGAGCCGATCGCCAAGCGCGCGCGCGGCAAAAAGGTAATGCACATGGCCCGCATGCAAAAGATCAAAGCATCCGTTCGTAAACACGATGCGCGCGCCTTCCGAGCGCCATTGCTGCACGAGCGCCTTCGCTTGCGCGCGCGCAAGCACCGGCGCGGGCTTGGGCGCCGTCATTGCGGCGGGCGCACCTCCAAAAGGTTCACGACCGCGCGCACGCCATCCACCGAAAGCGCAACAAGTCTGGCGCGATCGGCCTCCTTGCGGGACTTCACCACACCGCGCAGATACACGCGCCCATTTACGGTCTCCACATGCACCGACCACCCCGGCGCAACGGGATCGGAAAACAGCGCCGCTTTTACCTTGGCCGTGATCCAGCTATCGGAAACCTCACGCTTGAAGGTGGGCTTGCCGATGAGAAGATCGTTGCGCACATCTTTTACGCCCGGCTCGCTGCGCGCGATTTCTTCAGCGGCCTCTTTTTGCTTGGCATCGGGCACGAAACCCGTGAGATGCACCACGCCGTCAATCACCTCCACGCTGATCCAACGCGCCTGCACCTTTTTGCTCGCAAGCAGCTTGGTATCAATCTTCGTGGCCAGCGCCACATCAAAGGCGTGCTGCGAAGCAGGCCGCGTATCCAGCGCAAGCGCAGCCCCGCCGGCCGCCGCGCCGCCCACGAGCACGGCCGGCGCGCAGCCCGCAAGCGCTAAAGCGAGCGCGCCAAAAACCAGGCCAATAGCGCGCACAACGCCCCCACGAGCAGAAAAAGCCCCCACGGTCGCTGCGGCTCGCGGCGGTTCCAGTGGAAGCCGTCGTCGGTCATGCCCTACCCCAAGGCCTCGCGCACGGCCGCAAACAAAAGCGGCGCCAGGATTTCCACCGGCCCGCGCAAACGGCATGGCACGCCATGTCCGCTTGCAAACATCTCCTCCACCGCTGAGGTGCCCGTATGCACATCCACATACGCCAATGTAAACGAAGAAAGCGAAGCGAGACTACTTGCCGCGCGCGCAGCCTGCGCAAGCACGCGGGGCAAGTGCGCCGAAGAGGCCAGGACAAGCACGACCCCGCCTTGCGCCTGCGCAAGCAAGCCGCCTAAAAGCGCAAAGTCGTGAATGGATGCAGCGCCAAGCGCTTCCCCATGCAACTGCGGTGAGAGCTGCACGGCATCCAGCCCAGGCGCAAGATGCGCGGTTGCCGGAAGGCCGAAGCGCCCGGCCACGCCGAGCACGGCATGCATCAGATGCTCAGGCGCACGATCGGCAAGCCAGCGCGCCACCGCTTCGCCCACGCCGATGCCCTCTTCGGACGCGAACTGCACGGCCTCAGCGATGAACGCCCCCACCTCAGCCGGCGCCCCGGGATGATCGTTGGGCTCGGCAATGGCGCCGAACAACGCCATCTCCACATCGTGCACGAGCGCCTGCCCCGTGAGCGCCACGGCCGAGACCAGCTCCTCTTCAAGCAAGCGCGCAGCCCAAGGCCCAAGCCCCAAGCGCATCGCGCGCCCGCCAAGCGCAAGCAACACCGGGCGCTTCGCCTGCAAGGCGGCCACAAGCGCATCGCGCAGGCGCACAAGCTCCTTGGCGCTTCCCAATGACGGCAGCGCGCAAAGAAAGTCCTCCAGGCTTGCTCCCACAGGCGCCAACGACGCGCAATCATCCAGCATCGCATGCACGCGGCGCGCCTGCATCGGCGCAGGCTGCAAACGGCTAAGCGCCAGCGGATGAACCTTCATCACCCTCCCCCCGTCCATAGGCGATCCACCTCCGCGCAGATGAGGTGCAAGGCCGTGATGTGCATCTCTTGCACGCGCGGCGTGGAGGCATGCGGCACATGCAACAAGACGCGCACGGCCGGATGAGCGGCAAGCCTACCACCGTCTTTGCCCGTAAGCGCCACCACGGCCATGTTTTGCTCGGCAGCCGCATCCACGGCCGCAATCACATTGGCCGACATCCCCGAGCTGGAAATCGCCACGAGCACATCGCCGGCCCGTCCCAGCGCCTGCACCTGGCGCGCAAAGACCTTCTCAAAACCCATATCGTTGCCGATGCTTGTGAGCACGCTCGCATCGGCGACAAGCGCCACGGCCGCAAGTCCTTCGCGCTCGCGCTCAAAGCGGTTGACGAGCTCCCCCGCAAAGTGCAGGGCATCAGCCGCAGATCCGCCGTTGCCGCAAGCAAGCACTTTGCCGCCCGCGCGCAGGCTCTCCACGATGATCCGCGCGGCCTTCGCAATGGCCTCGGGCCATTGCTCAGCCAGATGCTCGCGCAAGCGCGCGCCCTCTCGCAAAGCCTCGGCAATCGCTTGCAACTCATCCTCCTGTGCGCCAAGCATCGGCAAGATGCGCAATGCGCGCGCGCCCAAAACGCCCGTAGCTTACCACGAGCACATCAAAGCGACACGGAAGGCGGGCCAAGTCCGGATGCTCGGCAAGCCAGGCCGCCGCCGCGCTTTCTATGCGTGCGCGCTTGCGGGCGTCCACGGCCCAAAACCCCTGCTCCTCATGCTTGCGCGCTTTGACTTCCACAAACACGAGCACGCCGTCCCAAAGCGCGATGAGATCCAGCTCGCCACGCGCGCGGCGCACATTGCGCGCCAAAATCCGCGCGCCCTGATGCGCAAGCCAGCGCGCCGCGTCTTGTTCAGCCCTTGCGCCCTTGCGCACGCATAAGCTCCGCATACACCTCGCTTGCGGATACGCCAAGCGCCGCACCCAGCAAACGCGCAAGCTTGCGCGGGGCAAGCGCCTCAGCCTCGGAAAGCGCAAGCACGCGCGCAACGGCCTCGCGCCATGGGGACGCTGCTTCTTGCCCTTGGCAAGGGCCGAGCACGATCACGACCTCTCCGCGCGCGCCTTCGGCAAAGCGGCGCGCAAGCACTCCCAGTGGTGCGCGCACGACTTCTTCGTGCAGCTTCGTCATCTCGCGCGCAACACACGCAGGACGATCCTCTCCGCAGGCTTGCGCAAGCTCGGCCAGCGTGCGCGCAAGCCTCGTGGGCGCCTCAAACAAACAAGCCGTGTGCGACCAGCGCGCAAGCTCGGCAAGCTTTTGCCGCCGTGCCGTTCCCTTGCGCGGCAAAAAACCCAAAAACAACAGCGGCACGCCCGGAAAGCCTGAGGCGGAGACGGCCGCCAGCACGCTGGAAGGTCCCGGAAGCGGCACCACGCGCACTCCCTCCTCGTGCGCGCGTGCCACAAGCCATGCGCCGGGATCGGACACCACAGGCGTGCCCGCATCGGTCACAAGCGCCACATCGTCGCCCGCGCGCAGATGCTTGAGCACGCGCTCGCTCGCCTCGCGCTCGTTGTGCGCGTGCAAGGGCACGAGCAGCTTGCGGATGCCGTAATACGCAAGCAGTTTCTGCGTTTCGCGCGTGTCTTCGCAAGCAACCAGCGCCACCTCGCCGAGCACCTCCAGCGCGCGAACGCTGATGTCGCCGAGATTGCCGATGGGCGTGGCCACGACGAAGAGCTTGCCTTGGCCTCGGCCCGTTTTAGGTTCCTGCGCCATGCCGCCAAAAGCGTATGGACTTTTCCAGGCATCTGCAAAGCGCGCATGGGTCTTGGCGGCGCTGTTTGCCGCCGCGTGCGCGAAACCCCCGCAAGCGCTGCAACCTCCTCCTTCTGCCCGCCCTGCCGCAACGACCCCTTCCGCAGCCCCGGCCATCGCCCAAGCGATGCAAGCGCTTGCCAAGCAGGGCTTGGACGCGGAAGAAAACGCGCTTGCAGCGCTTGCCGCGCGGCCCGAGGCCAAGGAAGCGCCCGCGCTTTGGCTTGCGCTTGCGCAACTGTATGAGGAAGCAGGCCGTGCCGATGAAGCGCTCACGGCGGCTGCGAATGTGCTTTTGCATCCAGCGCACGATGCGCACGAGGCCGAGCGCGCCGAGGCCATGGCCCAGCGCGTGCTTGCCGCAGCGGCCAAGCCCGCGCGCGTGCGCTGGTATCTCGCGCTTGCGCATGCGTTTCCTGCGCGTGCGCGCGAAGCAATCGGCAAAGCCGCCGCGCTTGCCGATGCAGCGCTTTGGGAAACGCTTTGGGCCGATGCGAGCATCCCGCGCGATGTGCTCTTAGCGCTTGGTGAAGCGCTCGGGCGCGCCTATGCGATGCAAGGCGACCGTGCGGACTTGCGCCGCCTGACCGAGACCGTGGCCGCACTTGCACCTACTTCCCCGCTGCACGCGCAGCTAGAAGCCTGGCTTGCCCGCGCGCAGGCGCCGCAAGGCGCTGTGGCGCTCGGGCTTGTGCTTGCCGATCCCTATGCGGATGAAGAGGCCTTTTTGCAGGGCGCGGCCAAGGCGTTAGAGGCGCTGGGCGCGCCGTGGGGGATCACGATAGAGCACGCGCGCGATCCCTATGCGCTGCGCATCGCGCTTGCGCGCCTTGCAGCGCAGGATCAAGCCGCGATCATCGCGCTTGCCTCTCCTGATTTCGTGGCGGAAATCCTGCGGGATTGGCGCCATCCGCGTCCGCTTTGGCTTGTAAGCCCCGCGCGCGCGCCCAAGCCCCTTCCCAACCCGAGCGTGTTTTTTGACGCCGCCGCGCCTTGGACGCAGGCCAAGCAGCTCGCCCAGCTTGCACAACGCCTTGGGGCTACGCGCATGCTCGTGCTTGGGTTGGACGCCTATCCCTTCCGCGACGAAGCCGAAGCCATAGCCGAGGCGTTTCAAGATCTAGGGGGCGAGGTCGTGGAGCTAGACCTCGTGCCTGCGGAGGAAAAAGACATCCGCGGGCTGCTTCTGGCCGTGCGCGAACGCACGGACGATGAAGCGACCTTGTTTGATCTGGATCTGGATGCAGCGCTGTTTGCGCCCACCCAACGCTTGGAGCCGCGGCTTCCGCCGGGATTTGACGCCGTGTATCTCGCAATGCCTGGCGAGCTCGTCTATCTCGTGGCCCCGCAGCTTGCTTGGGCGGGCATCCGCGATGTGTTGCTGCTGGGCTCGTCTTCTTGGGACGACGGCCATCTGCTGGACGACCGCGGCCGGTATCTTACGGGCGCCGTATTTTGCTCCTACGGCATATGGGAAGCGCCGCAAAGCGCAGAAGATCGGCGCGCGCGCTTGTTTGCCGCGCTTGGGGAAAGCGCAGCCCAAGTGCTTGGGGCGCTCATCGCTCGGCTTGGACTTGCCGATGAAGCGCTGCGCGATGCGCTTGCGGCATTGGAAGGTGTAGCCACCGCTTCTGGCGTGCTGCGCGTGCACGCCGATCACGAAATCGCGCGCACCACGCCTTGCTTCGTCGTGCGCCACGGGCGCATCGTGCGCTTTAGCGCTCCGGACGCGCCGAAGGCGGAAGGTTCTCTTCCAGATAGGTATAGCCCGCAAGCCCCTCGCGGAAGAAGCGCAGAAACGCCGCCGCCTCCTTCGCCGTGATGCGGCCAGCCGCGCGTGCGCGTGCTGTTTCGCGCCGCATGCGGTCCAAAAGCACGCGCTCGTGAAACTGCACATAGTCCAGCACCTCGGCCACGGACTCGCCTTCCACCACCTGTTCAATGTGGGGACGGCCCTCCTCCATGCGCACATGCACGGCATGCGTATCACCGAAAAGGTTGTGCAAATCACCCAAAATCTCTTGATAGGCGCCGACGAGAAACACGCCCAAAAAGTAATCCTCCTCGCCGCGCAACTCGTGCAAAGGGAGGTTTTTCGGGGCGGCCTCCCCTTCGCGCGCTGGAAAGCGCGCAAGCCTGCCGTCGGAATCGCAGGTGACATCCACGAGCACGCCGCGCCGCGCAGGCGGCTCACGAAGCCGATGCAGCGGCGCCACCGGAAACACCTGCCCGATCGCCCAAGCATCGGGAAGCGACTGAAACACGGAAAAGTTGCAGAAGTATTTGTCCACGAGCGCATCGGCAAGCGGCGCAAGCTCAGCAGCAAGCTCCTTGCCTGCGCGCGCTTCAATCGCCTCCACGATGCGCCAGAACAAGCGCTCGGCAAGCGCCCGATCAGCCAGGCGCGCATGGCCGAGCACGAACAAGCGCAGCATGTCTTCGCGATAGCCAAGCGCATCGTGCAAGGCCTCGCGCGGGGCAAGCTCGTCAATGGAGTCCCACACATCCCAAAGCTGTCGCAACGGAAGCGGCGCGTCCTTGCCAGGGCGATGGATGCGCCCGGGTGGAGCCGCGCGGCTTGCGCCCAGCACATTGACCACAAGCACCGCATGATGCGCAACGAGCGCGCGGCCGGATTCGGCGATCACATCGGGGTGCGCAAGCCCCGCTTCATTTGCGATGGAACCGAGCTCCCAAAGCACCGTGCCCGCATATTCGCCGATCGTGTAATCCACCGACGAGTGGCTGCCTGAGAAGGTGCCGTCGTAATCCACGCCGAGCCCGCCGCCCACATCCACGATGGAGATTGCAGCTCCAAGCCGCTTGAGCTCCACATAAAAGCGCCCGGCCTCTTGGATCGCGCGGCGAATCAAGCGGATGCGCGGGATTTGGCTGCCCAGATGAAAGTGCAAAAGATTCAAGCAATCTAGCTTGCCGAGCGTCTTCAATCGTTCCACGAGCGCGAGCACCTCCGCGGCCGAAAGCCCGAACTTGGACGCATCGCCGCCGGAATCACGCCAGCGCCCGTCGCCCGTGGAGGCAAGCCGGCAGCGGACGCCGATGCGGGGCTTCACACCGATCCTCTCGGCCATATCCAGAATCAGATCCAGCTCATGCGGCTTTTCCACGACGAGATAGACCTCGCGGCCGAGCTTCTCGCCCCAAAGCGCGAGATACACGAACTCGGCATCCTTGTAGCCGTTGCAGACGATCGGGCCTGCGACATCCTCCATCATCGCAAGCGCGGCATGCAGCTCGGGCTTGGAGCCCGCCTCAATGCCCCATCCATACGCACGCCCGAAGGAGGCGACCTCCTCCACCACCTGCGCTTGCTGATTCACCTTGATCGGATACACGCCGACGAATCGGCCTTGAAAACCCGTCTCTCGTCGCGCCTGCTCAAAAGCCTCGTGCAAGCGCTGCATGCGCTCGGCCAGGACATCGGAAAAGCGAATGAGCACGGGCGGCCAAAGATCGTGCGTGCGGATGAGTTCGCGCACGATGCCGAGGATGCTGGCCTCGCCTTTTTGCGTGCGCACGACGATCTCGCCTTGGTCATTGACATCAAACACGCCCTTGCCCCAGCGATCCACGCCGTAGAGGCGCTTGGCGTCTTCCACGCTCCAGTTCATGCGCATGCCCCCTTGGCGCGCCTGCGCGCCTGTCTGCGACGCCATGCCGCAATCGCGGCATGATTTCCCGAGCGCAACACGCGCGGCACGAGATGCCCTTCAAACGCAACGGGCCGCGTAAACTGCGGCCAATCGCACGCCTCCTCGCCGAAGGATTCCCAACGCGCAGATTCCGGATCGCCAAGCGCCCCAGGAAGCAAGCGGATGATGGCATCCAACACGACGAGCGCGGCAGGCTCCCCACCCGAGAGCACATAGGGCCCTACCGAAAGCACCTCATCCGCATGCGCATAGATGCGCGCATCAAACCCCTCATAGCGGCCGCACACGAGCGTGATCCCCGAAAGCCCTGCATATGTCTGCGCCTTGCGCTGGTTGAACGGATCCCCTTCCGGAGACAGCAGCACCACGCGCGTGTAAGGATCTTCCATGCGCGCCGCGCGCATCGCAGCCACGACGACATCGGGCTTGAGCACCATGCCCGGCCCGCCGCCGAAGGGGCGGTCATCCACGCTGCGGTGCTTGTCCGTTGCGAAATCACGCATCTGCACGAAGCGAATGCGCACAAGCCCTTTTTCCTGCGCGCGCTTGGGAATGGAGCAGCCAAGCGCGGAGGCAAAAAACTCAGGAAACAGGGTGATCAACTGGGCGTAAAGCACGCATCCAACCCTTCAAGCATTGCGACCACGACTTCCTCAAAGGGCCGCACCTCTTGGATCACATCTTCCGTAAACGGAATCATCCACTCGCCGCGCCTTCCCTCGCGATTGCGGCCTTGCACGAGCAAAATGTCCTGCGCGCCGAAATCCACGACGCGCACGACCTCGCCAAGGGTTTCGCCTTCCGTCGTGCGCACGGTGCAGCCCACAAGCTCATCCCAGAGGTATTCGCCCTCTTCTTTCGGCACCTGCGCGCGATCCACGAAAATCCATTGCCCTTTGAGCGCTTCGGCAGCGGCGCGTCCGCGCAAGTCCGCAAGCTCCGCCACGATGCGCTTGGCAAGCAAGCGCGCGCGCACCACCTCATAGGCCACAGCCGTCTCGGGATCAGCGCCGATGAACCAAGGACGATACTCTACGAGGCGTGCCGGCGGATGCGTATAGGAATAGACATTGACGGCGCCTGCAAGCCCGTGGGCGCCTGCGATCTTGCCGACCTTGAGAAAGCGCTTAGCCCGCGCTTTCGGCTCCTTCGGCATCCGGGGTCTTCACGCGCCCCTTCTTCACGGCCTTCACAAGATTGGCCACGCGCTCGCTCATGCGCGCGCCCTCGCCAAGCCAATACTCCACGCGCGCGAGATCCAGCTTGACCGTCTCCGGCTCCGTGAGCGGATCCAACCAACCGATCTTTTCCAAAAACGCCCCGTCGCGGCGTTTGCGCTCATCCACGACCACGATCGCATAAAACGGACGATTCTTGCGACCGCGACGTTGCAAACGAATCACCGTGGCCATTTCGCCTCCCTTCGCCTTGGCAAGCGGCAGCGCAGCATAGCGCCGCACCTATACGCCCGCAATGCGGACGCAAGAGCTGGGGTGGACGAGGGGACTCGAACCCCCAACCACCGGGACCACAACCCGGGGCTCTACCGTTGAGCTACGTCCACCGTCCGTGCGCGCAAGCGCGCGGGAATCTGGCGCGCCTGGCAGGACTCGAACCTGCAACCCTCGGATTAGAAGTCCGATGCTCTATCCGGTTGAGCTACAGGCGCCTTGCCAAACTGGTCGGGGCGGCAGGATTCGAACCTGCGACCCTCTGCTCCCAAAGCAGATGCGCTACCAG
>WFOX01000064.1 GCA_015487905.1 Mariprofundales bacterium | reverse complement strand
GATGGGCCGGATCCACGGGCCAGAGGTGCGCGCGCATGCAGGGAAGCGCGCCGGTCGTGGGAACCGAGGCAAGCGCCCGCGCGATCGCGAAGGCTGGCGTGTGATCGTCGGCATGCATGGCCCAGCGCAGGGACAACAGCGGCACGGGAGGCGGCACATCGTTTGCGCCCGCTGTGGCGCGCACGGCAAGCAAATGCTGCGCCTCAGCGAGCGCCACGAGCGCGCGCTGGACAAGCGCTGAATGCAAGCGTGCGCCAGCAAGATCAAAGAGCACGGTTTCCAGCCGCCCGAGCACCTGCCGCGCCGAGTTCGGCGCATTGTCGCGCGAGGCCCAGTTGCGAAAGCGATCCAGCCAGGGATCCAGCTCGTCCAACCATTCGGCTTGCGGCCTTGCCACGACGCGCACATGCCCGAGCGGCACGGCGAGATGGTTGCGCCCGAAGCGTTTCGTGAAGACAAAGCGGCGAAAGCCCGCGATGCCGCGATCCACGCCGAGGCGATGCACGGCACGCACAAAGTCCAGCCCGTTTTTCGCGCGCCTTCTGCCGACGACGGCGCGCCCCTCGGAGAAGAGCGCACGAAGCTCGGCAAAACGCGCGGGCCGCTCCCAGACGGGCGCCCAGAACTCGCCGCGGGCACCCTTCGCTTCTTCAGGATCCAGCCGCGCTGCGGAAGGGCGCACCGTGAAGGGGAAGGCGAGCATGGCATCGTTGCCCGCCTCCGCCGCGTGACGGGCAACGGCTGCCGCAGCAAAGGCAAGCGCTCCTTCCAGCATGAGCACGAAGTCCCAAGGATTGGCAAGGCTTTCGGCCTCGTAGCCCGTTGTCTGGTTCGCGCCCCCCGCCTCTCCCGGCGCGAAAAATCCGATCGGCAGCTTCTCCAATATCGGCCCCGTATCGCCGAATACGCTCCCCGCGAGCCATTCCCGCGTCTTCTCCTTCGGCTCGCCTGTGTCCGGATCAAAGAGGCGCACGAGGTTTTGCATGAAGTTGTTCGTGAACTCCAATCGCCCGTCGTTACCGCCCGTGCCGAGCAGCGGCGGATAACGCGGATCGTCGCCGGCAAGCACGAGCGCCGCATCCATCCAGACGAGCGCTTCATCGGGAAGCTCGCTGCGCAATCGCGCAATCAGTAGGCGCTTTTCCTGTTCGTTCGGTTTCGCTGCAAGCCCCAGCGCTCCCAACGCCGCAAATGCCGCCCCCAGCGCCTCACGTAACAGGCCGAATCGGTCAGATTGCGCCTGCCGCAGCGCTTGCACTGCTTCTTGGCGATCCTTGGGATAAAAACCGCTGCCGCCGTTCCAAGGGGCAAGAACCGGCGTCGGCCGATATTCGTGCAGGAAGAAGTGCTCCAGCTTCTCCCTGTCCCCTTCCAGCAATAGCACGAAGCGTTCGCGGCGCCACATGCCGCGGGCCGTGGGATCAAGCTGTTCATTCACAAGCCGCAGCACGCCCAAGCCCTTGAGATACCCCTTGAGCGAGGAAAGCGAACAACCGGCCAGCACGATTTCATTCGCCATCACCGCACCCCCGAAGCACCCTGCCCGCCCGCGCGCGCCGAGGCGCGCCAGTCGGCCAGGCGCACGAGCGCCTCCAGCATCGCAAGCCGAAACGGCCCCAGCCGTGCAAGCAGCTCCTGCGCGCGTTCGCTCCAGGAGCGCCCCTGCTTGCCAAGCCCAAGCTCCATGATCTCCAGCGAAAGCGAAAGCGCGGAGATCCGCTCGCCGTCAAACGCAAATCCGGGCAATGTATCCCCTTCCCAGACGCCACGCGCAAAGCGCCTGCCTTCTTCCGACGGCGACGACTCACCCGGCAGCGCGCGCAGGCGCATGCGCACCTTGCCGTGGTGCGCAAGCACAAGCCAAGCGATGAGATCCACCTTCGCATCAGGACACGCGGGATCGTCGTGCACGGCAAGCCAGGCGAGCATGGAGGCAAGCTCATGGCGAAAGTGCGGGCGCGCCTTTTCCTGCGCCGCGCTCTCGCCCGCCTTGGCAAGCAAGGGCTTTCCCTGCACGCGCGCAGCCAGCCTTCCTTCCTTGTCGGCTTCCCTGGCCGCCTCTGCTTCCATCCCGTGTAAAAAGGCCTGAAAGACCGGATGCGCCTTGCCGACATCGTGCCAACGCGCAGCACGCGGCACGACCTCGCCGAGGACGCCGATGCCATCCAGATTCGTGTGCGCAATCCCAAGTGCCATGCAAAGCCGCTCGGCCTCTTTGCGGGCATCAGCCAAATGCGCATCCAGCGGCACGGGCGCGGCGGCATGCGAGCGCCAGTCGCTGCCATAGGCCTCATGCGTGCGAGCCGAGCCCATGACGACAGGCACGGGCGCGCGCGAGGCCGGCGTAAGGCCCAGCGTCGCGTCGTAGCCGCCGGAAGAAGCCGGCGCGAGCAACACAAGCCCCGGGCGCAGCTCCTCTCCTCGGCTCAGCTTTTCCCAGCGCGCGGCGAGCGCATCCCAGCGCCAAAGCGCATGGCCGCGCTCCCCAAAGGCCTTGAACAGTTCGCGCGCCTGGCCGATGGAGGCCGGGCAAAGCTCCTCGCGCGCCGGCAACGGTTCGGGTTCGGGGCCGTTCGGATTGCCGCGAAAGTCCCGCCAGAACACGGCCAGCTCGGGCGCACCCTCGCCGCGCACCCAAGGCGACACATCCACATCAAAGCCCGAGAGATCGGGATCGGTGTCAAACAGCTCCACGAGATCCTTGCGGCGCAGCACGCGTGACCAGGGCGGCGGTTCATCTACCTCCCCCAGCGCATCCAGCCCGGCCTCATCCAGCGCCTCCAGCCGCGCGCGGGCGCGCGCAAGCGCCTCGGCATCGTAGGGGAGTGCCCCATCCGCCCCCGCCTCATCCGCGATATCCACCCAGAACACGTGGGCATCTTCGTGCTCGCCATAGCGGTTGCAGCGCCCGAAGCGTTGCACGAGCGAGGAAAACGGCGCAAGCTCCGTGATCAGCGTGCGTGAGGACACATCCACGCCCGCCTCAATGGCCTGCGTGGCGACGATGATGCGATCCTCGTCCCGTTCCTGCGTGAGCCTACGCGCAAACGTGATGCGCTCCGCAGGGCGGAAGCGGCTGTGCAAGAGAAGATCATGCAAAGCGCCGCGCGCCTTCTGGATGCGCGCAAAGATCTCCTGGGCGCGCGCCACGCGGTTTGCGATCACGATCGTGGTGGAGCCTTCCACATGCTGCGCAAGCACGAACTCGGCAAGCGCATCCAAATAGCGCTTTTGTTCGCCCTTCGTCGTGCGCACGAGCGAAACATCCGCCTTCGCAAGCGACTTGCGCGCCGAAAAGAGGTGCCCTGCGCGCGTCTTGTCGTCTTCATCCGGTGCAAGCGTGCGCATCCCGTCCAGGTGCGGGCGCAGATCCACGGTGGCAAGCCAGTCGCGATGAAGGGTCGCCGAAATCCAAAGCGTGCGCGCAGGCAAAAGCGTGCCGAGTTTGCGGCGCAATGCCTCAAGCTGGCAGGCCGTGGCCAACCCGTTGCCCATGAGCTGCACCTCATCCAGCGCCCAGAGCGCGTCGTTGTGCAAGAGCGCGAAATGCACGGGCCACTGGTAGCGGCTCATGCCGTAGCCGCGCATGAGCGCGCGCGAAAGCAGCATGTCCTGCGTGCCAATGAGGATCATGTCCTCCTCGGGATGCTCGGCCCAGCTCTTGAGATCCGGCTCGCCGCCCATGAGCAGATGCACGGACACCTTGCCCTCGCCCGCCTCACCGAGGACGCCGAGGCGATGCAGGAAGGTGCTCGCCGCCGCCTTCGTCTGCTCAGCAAGCGCGCGCATCGGCAGGCACCAGACAAGCCTGCGCGGCGTGTCCTTCTCCGGCTCGGCCTTGCCGCCCGCGCGCCAGCCGCGCTTGAAAAGCCAGGCGAGGCTCACCGCCGCGGTCTTGCCAAGGCCCGTCGGCGCATGCAGAAGCTCAGGCCACGGCTCCAGCGCAAGCCGCTCCTGATAGGGATACGGCGCAAACCCCGTGGCACGGCGAAACAGTTCTCGGAACGCTTCGCGCATCCGCTCCTCCTTGCTTCCGGTTGGCGAGCCTACTCCCCCTTTGGCTCAAATCCTGAGCCTTTGCCGCGCGCATAGATCGCGGCGGCCTTGGCATGCCGCTCAGCAACAAGCTCGCGCAGAAAATCGGGCGCAAGCACCTCCACATCCGGCCCGTAGCGGCAGATGTCCAGCACAAGCTCGGTAGGATCGGAAAACGGCACGCGCAGCTCATAGGAGCCATCCGGCAGCCAGCGCCCCTTCTGGCGCGGATGCCAGCACTCATCGGCGATCCATTCGGCGCGCGCAGGCACAACACGCAGCACGGCCCAATACCGCGCCTCGCCTGCAAAGATCCCGTAGCCGCCGTCCAGCGCCTTTTCCACCTCAGCAAGCGCATGCATCTCGGCGGGAAGCTCGCCGATGCGCGCATCCTGCATGCGATCCAGCGCGAAGGTGCGATAGTCCTCGCGCAGATGACACCAAGCGTCCAGATACCAGTTGCCGCGGTAGAGCACGAGCCGCTGCGGTGAGACCTCGCGGCTTGTCGGCTGGGCTTTGCCGTCGCCGCGGGCGCGGTAGGTGAAGGCAAGCCTTCTTCGCTGCGCCAGCGCGGCACAAACGACCGGCAAGGCCGCGCTTTGTCGTGCGCGCCGCGCAGGTGTGAGTTCGCGCAGGCGCCCGCGCAGATGCTCCATGCGGTAGCGCGCAAGCAGCCGCTCCAC
>WFOX01000063.1 GCA_015487905.1 Mariprofundales bacterium | reverse complement strand
TCCTCATCGGGCGCATAGCCCCAAAGCTCGCGCCGCACCTTCGCATGCAGCCACTCCGCACAAGCCTCGGCGAGCCGATCCGCAAGCACCTTCACCATGATCGCGCGATGATCGTCGTGCGCCGCCTCAAAGCGCTTGGCCAGCTCCTCGGCGCCGAAGACCGCGCAGGCAAAGGCACCGATCGCATCGGGCACGCCCGCTTCCTCAGGCGCCACGAAATCCGCAAGGCAAAGGTTCGCGCGCGCATCGCGCTTGTCCTGCTGCTGGCGCAGGAAGTGGAAAACGGCGATTTCATCTCCCGTCTCCGGATCCAGCACGGCCACATCGTCCATGCGCGAAACCGCCCGCCAAAGCCCCGCAAGCGCGCGGATCTGCAAGCGCTTTTCGTGCGCAAGCCAATCCAGCACCTCTTGCGCTTCGGCAAAGAGCCTTTTCGCCTCTTCGCCCTTGTTGGGATCCTTGAGAATCCGCGGATAGGCACCCTTGAGCTCCCAGGCCGCAAAAAACGGCGACCAATCCACCCACTCGCGCAGTTCCTCAATGGACGGCGCAAACTCGTGCACGCCGAAGGCGCGCGGCAAGGGTGGCACGCGCGCAAGATCCAGCTTGTGGCGGCGGCGCCGGGCCTCGGCCAGCGGTAGCAGGTTCTTCGCACGCGCCTCGGCCTTGCCCGCATGGCGCGCGCGGATCTGCGCGTATTCCTCTTTTACCTTGCGCACGAAGTCCTCGCGCAAATCTTCCGAAAGAAGGCTTTGCACGACCTGCACGGCGCGCGAGGCGTCCTTCACCCAAACGACCGGATGCTCGTATTCGGGCGCGATCTTGACGGCCGTGTGCTCCTTGGAGGTCGTGGCCCCGCCGATGAGCAGCGGAACCGTAAATCCCTCGCGCTGCATCTCGCGCGCCACATGCGCCATCTCTTCCAAACTCGGCGTGATCAGCCCCGATAGCCCAATCACATCCACCTCATGCTTGCGCGCCTCTTCCAGAATCTTCTGCGCGGGCACCATCACGCCGAGGTCAATGACCTCAAAATCGTTGCATTGCAGCACCACACCAACGATGTTCTTGCCGATGTCGTGCACATCACCCTTGACGGTGGCAAGAAGCACTTTGCCCGCGCTTTCGCGCTCCTGCTTGTTCGCTTCCAGATAGGGAAGCAGCACGGCCACGGCCTTTTTCATCACGCGCGCGCTTTTTACGACCTGCGGCAAAAACATCTTGCCCGCGCCGAAGAGATCGCCCACGACATTCATGCCGCGCATAAGCGGCCCTTCAATCACGGCGAGCGCATCGCCGATCTTCCGGTATGCCTCTTCCACATCCTCTTCAATGAACGCATCCACGCCATGCACGAGCGCATGCTCAATGCGCTTCTCCACGGGCTGCTCACGCCAGGCGAGGTCTTCCTTCTTCTCCTCGCGCTTACCGCCCTCGCGGTAGCGATCGGCGATCGCGAGCAGGCGCTCGGTCGCATCGGGCCTGCGGTTGAGCACGACATCTTCCACGCGCTCGCGCAGCTCCTTCGGGATCTCCTCATAGACCGCAAGCTGCCCTGCATTGACGATCCCCATGTCCATGCCCGCGCGGATCGCGTGGTAGAGAAACACGGCATGAATCGCCTCGCGCACGGGGTTGTTGCCGCGGAAGCTGAACGAGACATTGGACACGCCGCCCGAAACCTTGGCGCCCGGAAGATGCTCCTTGATCCAGCGCGTGGCGCGGATGAAGTCCACGGCGTAGTTGTCGTGCTCGGGGATGCCTGTCGCGATCGCAAAGATGTTCGGATCAAAGATGATCTCTTCCGGCGGGATGCGCAGCTCCTCGGTGAGCAGCCGATAGGCGCGCTCGCAGATCGCGATCTTGCGCTCGTAGGTGTCTGCTTGCCCCTGCTCGTCAAAGGCCATCACGACGATCGCCGCGCCCAAATCGCGGCAGGCGCGTGCATGCCGCAAAAACGCCTCTTCGCCTTCTTTCAGCGAGATGGAGTTGGCGGCGCTTTTGCCTTGCAGGCACTTGAGCCCCGTCTCCAAAATCGTCCATTTGGAGGAATCCACCATCACGGGCACGCGCGCGATCTCGGGCTCAGAAGCGACGAGGTTCAAAAACCGCCGCATCGCCGCTTCCCCGTCCAGCATCGCATCGTCCATATTCACATCAATCATCTGCGCGCCGTTTTCCACCTGATTGCGGCAGATCTCCAGGGCCTCCTCGTAATTTCCTTCCAGAATCAGCCGCCGGAAGCGCGCGGAGCCCGCGACATTGGCGCGCTCGCCGATGTTCACGAACAGGGAGTTCTCATCCACATGCAACGGCTCCAGGCCCGAAAAGCGCGTAAGGCCCGGAAACCGCTTGGGTTTTCTTGGCGAAACACCCTCCACGGCCGCGGCAAGCGCGCGGATGTGCTCAGGAGTCGTGCCGCAGCAGCCGCCCACAATATTCACCCAGCCCGCGCGCGCCCATTCGCCCACCTCGCGCGCGAGGTCCTCGGGCGTTTCGTCATAGCCGCCGAAGGCGTTTGGAAGCCCCGCGTTCGGGTGCGCCGAGACATAGGTCTCGGCCGTGTTCGCGATCTCCTCCACGAACGGGCGCAGCTCCTTGGGGCCGAGCGCGCAGTTGAGGCCGACGCTGATCGGCTCCGCATGGGCGACGGAGTCGTAGAAGGCCGTGGCCGTCTGGCCCGAGAGCGTGCGGCCTGAGGCGTCCGTGATCGTGCCCGAGATCATGATGGGAAGCCGCGCACCCAGACGCCGGAAGAGCCGCAAAAGCGCCCAGATCGCGGCTTTGGCGTTGAGCGTGTCAAAGACCGTTTCAATGAGCAGGATGTCCGCGCCGCCCTTGATGAGCGCAAGCGCGGCCTCTTCATAGGCCTCGGCAAGCTCGTCAAAGGTGATGTTGCGCTTGCCGGGATCATTCACATCGGGGCTGATGGAGGCCGTGCGGTTCGTGGGGCCGAGCACACCCGCGACAAAGCGTGGGCGCCCGTCGCGCGCGGTAAAGCGATCGGCGGCCTCGCGCGCAAGCCTTGCTCCGGCCTCGTTGATCTCGGAAACCAGCTTCTCCATGCCGTAGTCGGCCATGGAGATGCGGTTGGCGTTGAAGGTGTTCGTTTCAATGATGTCGGCGCCCGCCTCCAAGTAGGCCTCGTGGATGCCGCGGATGATTTCAGGCTGCGTGAGGTTGAGCAGGTCGTTGTTGCCCTTGAGCTCCTGTCCCCAGTCCGCAAAGCGCGCGCCGCGATAGTCCGCCTCACTCAGACCTTGGCGCTGGATCATCGTGCCCATCGCGCCGTCCAAAAGCAGGATCCGCTCGGACAAAAGCCGCGAAAGGGCCTCCAGCCTTGCCTTGCGCGCGCTCATGCCGGCTGCTCCGGGGCCTGCGCGCGCACGATCGCATCGGGATCCAGCTCGCCCGTGAAGACGAAGAAGGCCGGCGCCTCAATCACGATGTTCTCGGGGGTTCCCCCCACATGGATGACACCGCCCGGCATGTGCACGGCAAGCGGCGCAGGCGCACCGCGCCTAGCCCAAACCGCCGCGGCTGTCGCCGCCGCGCCCGAACCACAGGCAAGCGTTCTTCCCACGCCGCGCTCAAAGACCTCCACCCAAATGTCGCTTTCGGTTTCGCCGCCCACGATCTCCATGTTGCGCACAGGGTTTTGCAGCTCGTCCTCAGGCGGCGGCGCGAACCACACGCGATGCGGATTGCCAAGCGAAACATCCACGAAATCTTCGCGCGTTGCTTCCACCTGCACGGGACCGAGGCTAGCGCGCACGCCGTGCGCGCCCTCTTCGCAAACGACGATGCGATCGGCAAGGCGCAGCCGCACCCTGCTCGTGCGGCGCAGATCCATGAGCAAGCGCCCGGCACAACGCACGCCGTTGCCGCACTGGCAGGCCTCCGTGCCGTCGGCATTGAAGATGCGCATGCGCGCATCGCACTCGGGATCGGGATCCAGCACGAGCAGTTGATCGCAGCCGACACCAAAGCGCCGCGCGCAAATCGCGCGCACGAGCTCCGTATTCACGGGCGGCGCGGGCACGCGCCCGTCGCCCAGGATCACGAAATCATTGCCCTGCGCATGCATCTTGCGGAAGCGGATCACGGGCGCTCCACCTCCACGGTCGTCGTGATGCCGCCGCGGACATTGAAAACCATGCGCAGCTTCAACTTGCGCGGCTGCATCGCGCGCACAAGATCGTCCGCGATGCGGTTGGCGACTTCCTCATGGAAGTGCCCTTCATCGCGGAAGCTCCAGATGTAGAGCTTGAGCGATTTGAGCTCCACGCAGCGCTTGTCGGGGATGTAGTCAATGTAGATCTTGGC
>WFOX01000062.1 GCA_015487905.1 Mariprofundales bacterium | reverse complement strand
GCGGTGTTGCGATCCCGCCCGAGGACTGGCGCCGCATCGCGGCGTATCTGAAGCGCCATGCGCGCTAGCGCGGCGATCCTCGCGTTTGGGCTCGTGCTTGCGCCCTGCGCGCGTGCGGGGGATTTTGCGATGGAAACCCCGCATGTGCGCAAGGCGCCGCCGGCCTTTGCGCTGCCCACGCTTGCGGGTGATCAAGCCGAGCTTCCGGGCAAGGCGCCGGCGATCGTGCACTTCTGGGCGAGCTGGTGTCCAAGCTGCGCCCAGGAGATGCCGGAGCTTGTGCGCTTTGCGCGCAGGCATGAGCTTCGTCTCGTGCTCGTGGCCGTGGATCGCAATGCCGGGAACGCGCGCGCGGCGCTTCGTCGCTGGGGGGTCGCGCCTGCCTCGCTCTGGGATCGCGACGGCCGTGCACACCGCGCTTGGGCCGTGCGCGTGCTTCCCGTAAGCTACTTCATCGCCGCCGATGGGAAGTTCTGCGGGCGCGTGCAGGGCGCGCGCAGATGGGATGAGGCGGCCTGGCAGGCATGGAGGGCGCATTGCGAAGCATCCGCGCAGCCTTGATCGTGATGGCGCTTGTTGCCGCTGCGGCGGCGGGGGCCGGCGCGTTTCTGGCGCGCTTTGCCGTGCGCATGCCGCCGGCGCTTGCCGAGCTGGGCGGGCCGCTGGTTCTTGAGACCGCGCAAGGTGCGCTTGCACTTGCTGATCTCAAGGGGACGGTCGTGCTGCTCTACTTCGGCTATGCGCATTGCCCCGATGCATGCCCGGCGGCGTTGCAGACGATCGCGGCGGTGCTGGATCGCTTGCCGGCCTCGGTGCGCGCGCATGGGCTCTTCGTGAGCGTGGATCCCGCGCGCGACACGCCCAGGATGCTTGCGCGCTATGCGCGCTTTTATCATCCCAAAATCCTTGCGGGCACGATCTCCGACCTTGCAAGGCTCAAACAGGCCACAGCGCGCTTTCGCGCGGATTTCCATTATGACACGCCTGATGGCAAGCCCGATCCCCAAGGCGATTACGCCGTGGATCACACAAGCTTTATTTATCTCATAAGCCCGCAAGGGCGTGTTGTGAATCTTTTTGATTTCCGCGAAGACCCCGCGCGCATCGCCGATGAGGCCATGCGCTGGTGGGTGCATGACGAGATGCAAGGAGGGAAGAAATGAAACGATGGTTTGTGATGCTTGCGTTTGTCCTCGCTGTGCAGGGTGAGGCCGCCGAGGCGCCGCTTGTCGCGCACGACGCCTGGGTGCGCGCAACCCCTCCGGGCGTGGATCGCTCAGCCGGCTATCTCGTGCTGGAAAACCCGAGCGATGCGCCCGTGCGGGTGGCGGCCGCGCATTGCGAGGGTGCAGCGCGCACGATGTTGCATGAGACCGTGCGGCTACCCGACGGGCGCGAGCAGATGCGCCATGTGCAGGGCTGGGATGTGCCGCCGCATGGCAAGCTCGTGCTTGCCCCGGGCGGCAGGCACCTCATGCTCATGCAGCTTGCCCGTCCCTTGCGCGAGGGCGATGCGATCACCTGCACCCTGCTTACCGATCGCGGCAAGCTCACGGTGCGCTTCGCCGTGCGCCGCTAGGTCGTTCCAGCATGCGAAAGGGCGGGGCCTGCGCGCCCCGCCTTTTTTCATTTCAAAGGTATTCGGGAAGGCGTGCGCGGATGGTATCCGCGCGCTCGCGCGTCCAGTCGCGGTCGTAGGTGCCTGCAAGCCGCTTGCTTGCGTGCTCGCCGAGCGCTTCGCGCAAAAGCCCAAGCATCTTGGGGCCTGCCGCGAGGTAAAGCCGCTCATAGGCATCGCGCTTGGCGGCTTCTTCCAAGCGCTCGGCCAGCATCTTCGCAAAGCGCCGCATCTCGGCTTGCTTTGGATCCTCGGGCTGACCGTAGGCGTGTCGGGCGGGGTTCGTGGAATCAAAGGCACGCCCCGGCAGGTCGCTTGTGAGCTCCGTTTCGTGCATGCGCACGGTCGGCGCTTCCCATGCCTCCAGCTCCTTGATCTCGGATGCGGGTTTGTCCGCGGCAAAAAGCCGCGCGCGGCTTCCATCGGCCACGAGGATCCATGCGCGCTTCGTCATGCCTCCCTCCTTTGCGAAGTCCTTTCACCCTCTTTGTAAGCACCGCTGCGCAGCCGTGCAAGCGCCCGCGTTTGACTTTTGGGGAGATATGTGCCAAAGATTGGCATCAAGTGGGGAGCAGTGGCATGCTGCGCCCTGAAGGCCCCTGTGGGAGGAGCTGGCGCGCGTGTTTCAGGGCGAGCATCAAAACCAGTTGGATGCGAAGGGCCGCGTGAGTGTGCCGGCGGCCTTTCGCGATGCGCTCGTGCGCCATTGGGGGGCGCCGGAGATCGTGATCGCGCGCTGGCCCTATGATCCGTGTCTCGCCGTTTGGCCCGTGAGCGAATGGCAGCGGTTTCAAGCCAAGCTCGCCGCCCGGCCTTCCAGCCCGGCCAAGCGCGCGTTCCAGCGCTTCGTGTTCAGCTCGGCCGTGGAACTCGTGCCGGATCGGCAAGGGCGCGTGCTGCTGCCGCAGGCGTTGCGCAGCTATGCGGGGCTTGTGCGCGAAGTGCAGTTCGTGGGCGCAGGGGAGATGTTTCAGATTTGGGATGCGGCGCGCTGGCAGAAGCAGCTTGAGGAAGACCTCAAGCTCGCGCGCCAGTTTGAATGGGATGCCTGAACATGCGCCGGTGCTCGTGGAGGCGTTCGTGCGCCTTCTCGTCGTTCGGCCCGAGGGGCGCTATGTGGATGCAACCTTCGGCCGCGGCGGCCATGCGCGCGGGATTCTTGCTGCGCTTGCAGAACAAGGGCGCTTGCTCGGCCTGGATCGCGATCCCGAGGCCGTGGCGGAAGGGGCGCGTTTGGCCCAAGAAGACGCGCGCTTTTGCATCCGAAAAGCGCGCT
>WFOX01000061.1 GCA_015487905.1 Mariprofundales bacterium | reverse complement strand
GCCCGCCGCACGCGCGGCCTTGGGCAGCAGGCTCGTTTCCGTCATGCCTGGAATCGTGTTCACCTCCAAGACCACAGGCTCATCGCCCTCGGGCACGATCATGTCCACGCGCGGCGCGCCCGCGCAGCCGCAGGCCCGCACCGCCTCGGCCGCCACCTCCATGCAGCGCTGCACGACCTTGGGCGCGAGCCTCGGGGGGCAAAAGTATTCGGTGGCGCCCTTCGTGTATTTGGCCTCGTAGTCATACACGCCCTTTTTCGGCACGACCTCCACAGGCGGAAGCGGCTCGCCGTTCAGCACGCCGACGGCGACCTCGGCGCCTTCTACGAGTTCTTCCACGATCCATTCCTCGCCCGTATCCAGATGCGGCCACGCTTGGGGCGTGCGCACGATGCGCAGCCCCAGGCTTGAGCCTTCGGCGCGCGGCTTGACGACGACGGGATAGCGAAGAGCGCCTTTAGCCGTCCAAGCCACATCGCGGGGCACAGTGAGCCCCGCAGCCGCAAGCACGCGCTTGCATAGGCGCTTGTCCATGCACAAGGCCGAGGCAAGCGGCCCCGAGCCCGTATAGGGAATGCCGAGGATTTCCAGCATGCCTTGCACGCAGCCGTCTTCGCCGAGCCTTCCGTGCAAGGCCACAAACGCGCGCGCAATCCCCGCTTTGCGAATCGCTTCGCACCAAGGCTCATCCCCAAGCACAACGGGCACGGCATCCACGCCTGCCTCGCGCAACGCGGCAAGCACGGCGTGGCCTGAGGCCAGCGAGATCTCGCGCTCGCCAGAGCGCCCGCCCATGAGCACGCCCACGCGCCCGCTCATGAGGCCTCCTCCCAGATGCGCACCTCAGGCTCCAACTGGACGCCGAAGCGTCGCTTCACCTCCTCTTGCGCGCGCGCGATCAAGGCGCGCACATCGGCGGCCGTGGCATGGCCGAGATTCACGATGAAGTTCGCATGCCGCTCGGAGATCATCGCCCCGCCGATGCGCAAGCCCTTGAGCCCTGCGGCTTCAATGAGTCGAGCGGCGAAGTCCCCGGGAGGATTTTTGAACACGCTGCCGCAGTTCGGGCGTTCCAAGGGCTGCGTGCGCTGGCGCTTGTCCCGCATCGCGCGCATGCGCGCGCGAATGGCCTGAGCATCGTCCCGAGACAGCGCAAAGCGCGCTTCCACCACGATCGCATCGGCCGGAATCGCCGCATGGCGATAGCCGTGCGGGATTTCGCGCGCATCGCGCCTTACGCGCGCGCCCGTGCGCGTGATCCAAACGAGTTCCTGCAACCGATCAAAGAACTCATGCCCGAAGGCGCCTGCGTTCATGACGGCGCCGCCGCCGATCGTGCCCGGGATCGTGGCCATGAACTCAAGCCCCCCAAGGCCATGCGCGGCGGCGATACTTGCCACCCGCCCCATGCGCGCACCGGCCTCGGCGATCAGCGTTGTGCCTTGCACCTGGATGCCGTGCAAACCGCCCATGTCCACCACCAGCGCCGCGATCTCGCCGTCCGCCACGAGCAGATTGCTGCCGCGCCCGAGCACGCGCACGGGGATCTCCGGCGGCACGAGCGGAAGGGCCTTGGCAAGCGCAGCCTGCGAAGCGGGACGAAAGAGCCAACGCGCATACCCACCCACGCCGATGGTCGTGCGCGGCGCAAGCGGCACGCGCTCGGCCACGGTGCCCAAGTGCGTCAGCGCCTCTAGCCAGCGCATGCCGCCTCCTCCCGCAACCGAGCGGCTGCGCGGCCGATGGAGCCTGCGCCGAGCATGAGCACGACGGCGCCCGTTTGCAGCTTGGCGCTGGCGAGCGCACAAGCCGCATCCAGATCGGGAAGGGCGCCAGCCCCGCGATGGCCGCGCGCGCGCATCGCGGTGGCAAGCCGTTCGTGATCCACGCCCGCAATGGGCGCTTCGGATGCGGCATAGATGGGAAGCACATGCACCTCATCGGCGAGATCAAAGGCGCCCAAAAATGCGTCCCAAAGATCCTGCGTGCGCGAATAGCGATGCGGCTGGAAGATCGCCACAAGGCGCGCATCCGCAAAACATTCGCGCGCTGCCGCCAGCACGGCTTCAATCTCGCGCGGATGGTGGGCGTAATCGTCTATGAGCACGCCGCCTTGGATGCGCGCAAGCTGAAAGCGGCGCTCAATGCCCGCAAAGCTTTCAATGCCCTTGCGCGCTTCGGCAAACGAAAGTCCCGCTTCCAAAAGCGCCGCCAGCGCCGCGAGCGCATTCTCGGCGTTGTGCGCACCAAACAGTTGCAAGCGCAGCTCGCCCAACTTTTTGCCCGCATAGGCCACGGTGATCGTTTGCCCCGTGGGTGCGGGCCTGCGCGCCACAAGCGCGAAATCAGCCTGCGGGCTTTTGCCGTAGGTCCAAACGGGTCGCGGCAAATCCTCGCGGATGCGCGCAAGGTTCGGATGCTCGTGATGCAGGATCACGCGCCCGTAAAACGGCGTGCGCAGCGCAAAGTCGCGGAAGGCCGCGACAAGCGCGTCCATGGAGCCGTAGTGATTCATGTGCTCGCGATCAATGTTGGCGATGACCGCGATCTGCGGCGAAAGCCGCAGAAAGCTTCCATCCGACTCATCCGCTTCCGCCACAAGCCAATCGCTTGCGCCAAGCCGTGCATTGCAGCCCGTGGCCATGAGCCTGCCGCCGATCACATAGGTCGGATCCAATCCCGCCGCCTCCATCGCATGCGCGATCATGGAGGTGATCGTCGTTTTGCCGTGGCTGCCTGCGACCGCAATGCCGCGCTTCATGCGCATGAGTTCCGCCAACATCTCGGCGCGCGGAATCACGGGGATGCCCGCAGCACGCGCGGCCACAGCCTCGGGATGGTCGCGCCCGACCGCGGAGGTGATGACGACGAGATCGGCGTCTTGGACATGCGCGGGATCGTGGCCGATGGCAATGGGCACGCCGAGTGCCATAAGTCGCTCGGTGTTGCGGTTTTCAGAAAGATCGCAGCCTGTGACCGCAAAGCCCTGGTTGAAGAGCAGCTCGGCGATGCCGCTCATGCCGATGCCGCCGATGCCGACGAAATGCACGCGCCGGATGCGCTCCTTCATGCCGCCTCCTT
>WFOX01000060.1 GCA_015487905.1 Mariprofundales bacterium | reverse complement strand
GCGACGATGGTGACGGCGGGTGTCTTTATGGTCGCGCGGCTTTCGCCGCTCTTTGAGCTTTCCGAGGCGGCGCTGGCCACGGTCACGGTCGTGGGCGCGATCACGGCCTGGATGTGCGCGACGATTGGTCTCGTGCAGAACGACATCAAGCGGGTGATTGCCTATTCCACTTGTTCGCAGCTCGGCTACATGTTCGTGGCCTGCGGCGTGTCGGCCTATTCGGTGGGCATCTTCCACCTCATGACGCATGCCTACTTCAAGGCGCTGTTGTTCCTAGCTGCAGGCAGCGTGATCCATGCGATGGCGGCCGAGCAAGACATCCGCATCATGGGGCAACTTCGCCGCCTCATGCCGATCACCTATGCGACGATGCTCATCGCGGCCCTGGCGCTATCGGGCATCCCGCCCTTTGCGGGCTTCTGGTCCAAGGATGTGATCATTGAGGCCGCGCATGCGGCGCATCACTTGGGCTGGGCCGGCACCTTCGGCTATCTTGCGGTGCTTACAGGCGTGTTCATGACCGCGTTTTACACCTTCCGCATGTTCTTCCTCGTCTTTCACAACTCCGACCGCGTGCCCGAGAAGATCAAGTCGCACCTGCATGAATCGCCCAAGGTGATCACGGTGCCGCTTCTCATCCTCTCCATCGGCGCCTTGTTTGCGGGCTGGTGGGGGGCGGATGTGCTTCATCTTACGGACGGGAATCTCGCCGAGAACTTCCTCGGCGCCTCGCTTGTCGTGCGGCCTGAGCACAATGTGCTTGCGCACATGGAGGAACACGGCGCGTTCGGATTTCTCACGGGGCTTCCGTTCTGGCTTGCGGTGGGCGGCATCGGGCTTGCGTGGTTCATGTATTTCCGCGAAACCGAGTATCCGAAGAAGCTGGCCGCGATGTTCACGCCGATCTACACGTTTTTGCTCAACAAGTGGTATTGGGATGAGCTCTATGTGGCCGTGTTTCTGCGCGGCGCGCAACGGCTTGGCACGCTGCTCTGGCAAGGGGCCGATGTGCGGCTCATTGACCGCGGCGCCTTGCACGGTGTTGTGATCGGCTCCGTGCAGGCGATGGCAGCGCGGCTGCGCGCGATGCAAACGGGCTATCTCTATCACTATGCGTTCATGATGGTGGCGGGCGTGATCGCCCTGCTCACCTGGCTTGCGCTTGGGCGCTAGGGAGGGGCGGAACATGCCTTGGCTTTCGCTTGCGATCTGGACGCCTTCCGTAGGGGCGCTCGCGATCTGGCTCTTTGCGCGCGGCGAAAAGGGCGATGCGCTTGCGCGCTGGATCGCGCTTTTCACCTCGCTTGTCGTCTTCGGCCTGACACTTCCCTTGTGGTTCGGCTTTGATGCGACGACGCACCGCATGCAGTTTGAGGAGTTCCATCGCTGGATTCCGTCCGTGCATGTGAACTATCACCTCGGCGTGGACGGCATCTCCATGCCGCTTGTTCTGCTTTCCTCATTCCTCACGGTGATTTGTGTGATCGCCTCCTGGCGCAGCATCACGCACCGCGTCAAGGAATACATGGCCGCGTTTTTGGTGCTGGAAACGACACTCATCGGCGTGTTTGCGGCCCTGGACGGCGTGGTCTTCTACTTCTTCTGGGAGGCGATGCTGATTCCGATGTATCTGATCATCGGCATCTGGGGCGGGCCGAACCGCGTCTATGCGACGATTAAGTTCTTCCTCTACACGCTTGCCGGCTCCGTGCTCATGCTCGCCGCCGTGATTTATCTTTATTGGAAGAACAACAGCTTTGAGATCCTGGATTGGATGGCGCTCCCCTTGTCGGCGCGCGAGCAGTTCTGGCTGTGGCTTGCGTTTCTCATCGCCTTCGCGGTCAAGATCCCGATGTGGCCCGTGCATACATGGCTGCCGGATGCGCACACGGAGGCGCCGACCGCAGGTTCAGTGATTCTGGCGGGCGTGCTGCTCAAGATGGGCGGCTATGGTTTTCTTCGCTTTTCGCTGCCGATTTGTCCCGATGCCTCGCATGCGCTGGCCTGGTTCATCATTACGCTTTCGTTGATCGCGATCGTCTATATCGCGCTTGTGGCGATGATGCAAAAAGACCTCAAGCGGCTCATCGCCTATTCGTCCATCGCCCACATGGGCTTTGTGACGATGGGTGCCTTCGTCTTCACGCAGCAGGGCCTGGAAGGCGCGATGGTGACGATGATTTCGCATGGGCTCGTTTCAGCGGCCTTGTTCCTTTGCGTCGGCGTGCTCTATGACCGCATGCACACACGCGAGATCGCGGCCTATGGCGGGATTGCCAAGGTGATGCCGGCCTTTGCCTCGCTCATGATGGTCTTTGCGATGGCCAATGT
>WFOX01000059.1 GCA_015487905.1 Mariprofundales bacterium | reverse complement strand
CCGGGCGATGTCGTCGTGATCCGCTATGAAGGGCCGAAGGGCGGCCCGGGCATGCAGGAGATGCTCTATCCCACTTCCTATCTCAAGTCCAAGGGGCTTGGGGCCAAGTGCGCGCTCATCACCGACGGGCGCTTCTCGGGCGGCACAAGCGGGCTGTCCATCGGTCATATCTCGCCCGAGGCCGCCGAGGGCGGCACGATCGCGCTCGTGGAAGAAGGCGACCGCATCGTCATTGACATTCCCAAGCGCACGATCACGCTCGCCGTGCCCGAGGAGGAACTCGCGAGAAGACGTGCGGCGATGCAGCAGCGCGGCGAGCAGGCATGGAAGCCACGGGCGCGCAAGCGCAAGGTCTCCAAGGCCTTGCAGGCCTATGCGCTCATGGCCACCTCGGCCGACAAGGGCGGCGTGCGCGATCTTTCGCTTGTCGTGCCGCGCACCTCGGGGAGTTGACGCGCGCCGCGCGCGCCCTACAATGCGCCTTCCCGATCGCGGGGTGGAGCAGTGGTAGCTCGCCAGGCTCATAACCTGGAGGTCGTGGGTTCAAATCCCACCCCCGCAACCAGTTTCCGAAACCCCCGCAAGGCCGCGGGGGTTTATTCTTTATCAGAGATAGCAAGCGCCGCAGTTCGTGCAGTAGTAGCGCAGCTTCCCGATCATGGGAGGAACGCGCTCGTAAACGGTGTAGGGGGTGCCTTTTCGCTGCACCGCTTTCCATGTTTCGTCCGGCGTGCTGCCTAAAAACACCCCGATGGCTGTGCTTCCGCACACGAAACAGCGCGCAAGCGTCTCCTCAGGGGCAAGCCGAATCGCGCGGCGCACTTCGTGATAGCGGATTTTTATGTGCCCGTCCTCGCCTTTTTGCAAAAGCTCGGGTGCACGGAAGCAGGCAAGAAGCGGATCCGTGTGCCCAAGCTTCGCAAAGGCGCGGATGCGGAAGAAGCACGAATCGCATTGGCCGCAGGGATGGCCTTCCTCATCCGGATCGTAGCAAGAATGCGTAAGCGCATAGTCCAGCCCGAGCTCCAAGCCGAGCGCGATGATCTCTTCCTTGCCCATCTGCAAAAGCGGCGCTTCAATCCGCCAATGCCCGCCCTCGGCTCCCACCTTCGTGCCGGCCGTGAGCGCTTTCGCGAAGGCTTGCAAAAACTCGGGCCGGCAATCGGGGTAGCCTGAGTAATCCACGATGTTGGCGCCGATCACAAGCCGCGTGCAGCCGAGCGTTTCCGCATAGCCCGCGGCAAGCGCGAGAAACACGATGTTGCGCGCGGGCACATAGGTGGGCGGGATGTGCTTCGGTATGGGGCCGCGGCGCGGCACGGCGATCCTTTCGTCCGTGAGCGCCGATCCGCCGATCGCGCGCAGGTTCACCTCCACGGTGCGGTGCTCCACCACACCGATCGCTTCCGCCACGCGCTGCGCCGCCTTGAGCTCTATTTCGTGGCGTTGGCCGTAATCAAATGAAATCGCCGCCGCGCGCCAGCCCTGCTTACGCACGGCCCAGGCAAGCGCCGTGGAGGAATCCACGCCGCCGGAGAGCAGCACCACCGCATCGGCCTTGGGTTGCTTTTCCGTCATGCGCGATCCTCCTCGCCTTCGGGCCAAAGAATCTTATGCATTTGCAATTGCAGGCGCACGGGCGCGCGCGCGCGCAACACCCATTCGGCGAGCTCGCCTGGGGAGAGCTCGCCCCAAGCGGGGGAGACCAAGATCGGCGCACTCAAGGCGTCCAGCCGATGCTTGGCGATGGTGGCAAGCATCCAATCAAAGTCGCGGCGCGAGCAGAGCACGAACTTGATCTCGTCCTTGGGCTTGATGTGCGCGAGGTTCTCCCAACGATTGCGCGCGGCCTCACCGCTATCCGGCGTTTTGATGTCCAGCACGATGCGCACGGCCTCGGGCACCTCGGCGATCGGATAGGCGCCTGAGGTTTCAAGCTGCACGATGGGCCCTTGCAAGGCCACGAGCGCTTGCAGCAGCGGAATGCAGGCGCGCTGTGCAAGCGGCTCGCCGCCTGTGACGAGCACGAGCGGCCGTTTGCGTCTTTGCACCTCGGCCACGAGCGCATCCAGCGCCCAAGGCTTGCCCGCGCGCGGCGAAAGCGCGTGCTCGGCATCGCAGTAGCGGCAGCGCAAAGGACAGCCGGCCAAGCGCACGAGCGTGCAAGGCATGCCCGCCAGCGTGCTTTCGCCTTGGATCGTGTCCAAAATCTCGGCGATGCGGACTACGGCGATGGCTTGCGCGCCTCCGCAAGGAGCTCGCGTGCGCGCGCGGCTGCGGGCGTGTCGGGAAACTCGGCTGCAAGCGAGGCCAGCATCGCGCGCGCATCGGTTTCTTTGCCCGCCTCGCGCAGCAAGATCGCGTATTTGAGCATGGCATCAGGCCGCTTCGGGTGGCGCGCAAAGCGCACGGCGGCCATGCGAAAGGCCCGTCGCGCTTCCGTGTGGCGGCCCAGCGCAAAGAGCGCTTCCCCCAGCCAATACCATGCCTCGCCGCGCAGACGCGCCGGCAACGGCTTGGCGAGCAATGCGCGATAGCGCCTTGCGGCCTCTTCAAAGCGCCCGCTTTTGAGCTCCAGAAGCGCCGCGTGCATGGCCTTGCGCACGGCTTCGCTGTTCGCAGGGCGCGCTGCAGCCGCGGCATGCACTTCCTTTTCAATGCGACGAATGCGCGCAAGCAGGCGCTTTTTTGCCGGCGCGGGCACAGGCGGCCGCATTGCGGCAAGCCTTCCCACCTCTTCAGAAAGCGCCTTGAGCTCGCCTTCTATTTTCGTCAAGCGGGCCTCCATCGTGGCCAGGCGGGCTTCTGCTGCGTCCAAGCGCGCTTGCAAGCGCTTTCCGCGCAACTCCTCTTGCTGCAAGGCGTCCAGCACATATTCGCGGTCTTCGCTCCATGCGGGCCCCTTGGGCGCCGCTGCGCAGGCGGCAAGCAAAAGGCTCAAAAAGCAAGCGACCGCCGGCATGGCCAGCGGTCGCTGCATGAACGCGGCCTTGGAAGGATTACTGGATGCGGATGTCGGCACGCCGATTGAGCGCCCAGCAGGACTCGTTGTGTTCGGTGCACACGGGACGCTCTTCGCCGTAGGAGATCGTCGCGATGCGATCCGCAGCCACGCCGTGCTCCACGAGGTAGTTCTTCACCGAGTCCGCGCGGCGCTGACCGAGCCCCATGTTGTATTCGCGCGTGCCGCGCTCGTCGCAGTTGCCCTCCACGCGCACGCGCACATCGGGATGATCGTTGAGGTAGGCCGCCCATGCATCCAGCGTGGCGCGCGCGCGCTCGTCCAATGCCGCGGAGTCAAACGCGAAATACACCGCATCCTGCTGCGGCCGCTGCGCCTTCGGTTTTTCGGGTTTGGGCTTGGGCTTCGGCTGCTCCTGCTTCGGCTGCGGCTTTGGTGCCTCTTGCGCAGGCGGCTGCTTCGCACAGGCGGAAAGCCCCAGCGCCACCACCGCAAGCGCCACGGTAAACCACGATTTCGCGTGCATCGCTTCCTCCCTCGGGATGGATTCGTTCTCGTATTGCGCGGTTGCTAGCGCAGCCGCCTGCGGATTGCAATCGGCCTAGCGCCAGGCCCAAGTGCAATCGGAGGCGTCTTCGCTGCGCTTCGTGAGCAAATGCACCTTGCCGCCGCGCACAGGCACGACGGCAAGCCCGCGCCGCGCGCCTTCTTGCACCGTGAAGGCGATCATCCAGCCATTCGGCGACCAGCAGGGGGATTCAATGCGCTCGGCCGTGGCGAGGTAGCGCAGCTCGGTGCCATCGGGGTGCACGACGGCAAGCGCATAGTGGAAGTTTTTCATCGCCACGAACGCAATCCAATCGCCGCGCGGCGACCACGCAGGCGCGGTGTTGTAGCGGCCTTCCCAGCTAATGCGCGTGATCTTGTGTGTCGCAAGCTCCATCACGAAGACTTGCGGCGAGCCTTCGCGGTTGCTCACAAACGCGAGCCTTTTGCCGTCCGGCGACCATGTGGGCGAGATGTCAATCGCAGGCGAGTGCGTAAGCCGCTGCCAGCGCTTGCTGGCGAAGTCGTAAAGGTAAATGTCCTCGTTGTCGTGCAGCGAAAGTGTTGCGGCGAGTTTGCTGCCGTCCGGCGAAAGCGCAGGGGTGGCATTGAGCCCCGGAAAAGAGGCGATGCGCGTAAGTTTCCCGCCTGCAAAGAGCTCAATCGCGGGCTTTCCGTTGGCAAAGCGCGTAAATACGAGCCTGCCGCCGCCCGGCGTGGCATCGGGAGAAAGCAAAAGCTCAAAAGGCCCCAAAAGCGTTTTCGGCTCGCCTCCATCGGCATCGGCGCGCACAAGCACGCTTCCCTGCTTCGTTTTGCGCACATAGTAAAGGCGGCTTGCGAAGTGCCCCGGCACGCCCACAAGCGCCGCAAAGGCCGCATCGGCGGCTTGGTGCGCCGCGCGGCGCAGCGTGGCGGCCTGAATCGCGACCTCGTTGAGCTTGCGCATCTGAAATGGATCGTGCACAACGGCCTTGCCGCGCCAGGCGCCTTGTTGCTGTTCCAAGCGCACGAGCACGAGCGCATCGGCACCGATCACGCGCCAATCCGCATACACGACCTCATGCCATGTCTCTTCGGGATCGGCAACGAACAAAAGCGGATCCAAGGATTGCAAGGCGCCGCTCATCGTCCAATCGCGCTCTATCACTTGCCGCGCCAGGGCTTCTTCGCTTTCTGTGGGCGCCTTGATGAGCAAGGCCACGGCAAGCGGCCGCGCCTGCGATTGAAAAACCTCAAACTCCACGGCCTTGGCGTGGCCGATGGTCGCAACGAGCAGCGCAAGCGCGCACAAAAGCCTCATGCGAAGCAGGCCCAAACGGGTGCGTGATCCGAAAAGCGCGGGAAGGGATCCAGAATGCCCGCTTCCGTGCAGCGCGCAGCGGTTTTCGGCGTGGCGAAGATGTAATCAATGCGCCAGCCGACATTGTTTTCGCGCGCGCGGCCGCGATTGGACCACCAGGAGTAGCGTTCCTCATCGGGATGCAAGCGCCGGAAGAGATCCACGAAGCCCGCGGCGAGCAGCTCGTCCATCCATGCGCGTTCTTCCAGCAAAAAGCCCGAGTTCTTGCGATTGCCGCGTGCGTTTTTGATGTCCTTCGCCGTGTGGGCGATGTTGAAATCGCCGCAGACGACGAGCTCCGTGGTTTCGGCAAGCTTTGCGAGCACATCCAAAAGCGGCCCCAAGTGGCGCATCTTGCTTGCTTGCCGCTCCCAGCTCGTCGTGCCTGAGGGCACATACAGGCACACCACGGAGAGCCCCTCAAACTCGGCCAGCAAAAAGCGGCCCTCTTCGTCAAAGCGCGTCCAGTCGTGGCGGGTGTCCAAGGCGGAAAGCTCCGTGCAGACGCGCTTGGGAAGCGTGCGCGCATAAATCGCGCAGCCTGCATAGCCCGGGCGCGCGGCGAAGGCGAAGCGCCGCGCATAGCCCTCCACATCCGCCTCTTTGGGAAGCTGATGGCTGCCGGCGCGCACCTCTTGCAAGCACAGCACATCCACATCCTGCGTGCGCAGCCAGTCAAAAAAGCCCTTGCGCGCCGCCGAGCGCAGTCCGTTTGCGTTGAGCGTCATGATCTTCATCGCGGCCTCTCCTCAGGGCGCCAAGCCTCAAGCGCGGCGCGCAAAGCATCAAGGGGCGGGGTGTCCTCGGGCTCCGGGATGAAGCGGTGCGTTTGACCGGTTTGCAGGTGCTCCAGCCAGCCCGCGAGGAACTGGCGGTAAAGCAACGCGGTTGCGGCTTCGTCCGCGGCGGCCTCTGGCCCCACGAACGCTTCGCTGGATGCGATCTCGCCGCGCACGGCGATGCGCAGGTTTCCCTGGATCGGTTCTTTGCGCGTGTCCAATGCGCGGAAGGCGCCGCCGAGATCCAGATACAAAAGCCAAGGCGTGCCGGGAGTAAGCTCTGCAAGCTCGCGGCGCATTTGCGCAAGCGAAGGGATCGGCGCGGCGGAAAAACGATGCACGATCGCATGCGCAAAGGCGCCGCGCACGAAGATCGCAAAAGGCCCAAGCCGCCCGATCGGGGCAAGGCCGTGCTTTTTGTCGCGCCTAAGCCAGCGCCCGTGCCAAAGCGCGGCCTTGGCCATGTCCAAAAGCGCGTCCTTAGAAGATGCAGGTTCGCCGAAGCGCGCTTGGCGCCAGGTCGTTTCATCGGCAAGCAGCCGCCAGGCGCGTTGGCCGGAGGCCGAAAGCGCGTCAATCGTGAAGGCGAGTTCCATCGTTTTTGCTCCCGATCAAGGTGGGAAGGCGCGTGCGCGCATCCAGCGCAAGCGCGCCCTCGCCGCGCGCAAGCCTAAGCAGGTCTTCGCCGACGATGGCGCGCCGCCAACCTGCAAGCACGCGCAGATCCGGCTCCGGCGCCTGAGGATTGCGCGCCCACGAGGCAAGCTCGGCAAGCTCGTGCGGGCTTGCAAGGATGTGCGCGGCCACCCCTGCTTCTTCGGCGCGGATGCGCACGAACGCGGCGAAAAACTCCTTGCGCGCGCTTGTGCCCGGCGTGTGGGCGGGGCGCTCGGGACGCTG